>JBEBXO010000004.1:0-80979 GCA_040391585.1 Paenimyroides ummariense
CCATAAACTTTTTTGTTTTAAGAAAGATAAGAAAATATCTTTACTCCTCTATAAAAATATATGTGGTTAATTTTATTATGCAAAGACCTCACAGGTTTTTAAAACCTGTGAGGTCTGCAAAAAATAAGCCCGATAATACATCGGGCTTAAATCTATATTTGTTTTGAAAAATTATCTTATTATGATAATGCTTCTTTAACGCGATCTGATGCTTCTTGGAATTCGATAGCTGATAAAATCGGCATACCAGATTCGTCGATAATTTGTTTTGCTAAATCGGCATTTGTTCCTTGTAAACGTACAATAATTGGCACTTTAATATCGTCCCCCATGTTTTTGTAAGCATCCACAATACCTTGAGCTACACGGTCGCAACGAACGATTCCACCAAAAATATTGATTAAGATTGCTTTTACGTTTGGATCTTTTAAAATGATACGGAAAGCGATTTCAACACGTTTAGCATCTGCAGTACCACCTACGTCTAAAAAGTTAGCTGGTTCAAAACCTGCATACTTAATTAAATCCATAGTAGCCATTGCTAAACCTGCACCGTTTACCATACAACCAACAGTTCCGTCTAAATCAACATAGTTTAAACCTGCTGCTTTAGCTTCTACTTCGATTGGACGCTCTTCTGTAACATCGCGCATTTCAGCATAATCTGCATGGCGGTATAATGCGTTGTCGTCTAAAGTTACTTTAGCATCAACAGCAATAATTTTATCATCAGATGTTTTTAAAACCGGGTTAATTTCGAACATTGAAGCATCACAACCAACATAAGCGTTGTATAATGCATCAACAAACTTAACCATTTCTTTGAACGCACCACCTGATAAACCTAGGTTAAAAGCAATTTTACGTGCTTGGAAACCTTGTAAACCAACAGATGGATCAATTTCTTCTGTGAAGATTAAGTGAGGTGTTTTTTCTGCTACTTCTTCGATATCCATTCCCCCTTCGGTAGAATACATAATCATGTTTCTTCCTGTTGCTCTGTTTAGCAATACAGACATATAAAATTCTGAAATTTCACTGTCTCCAGGATAGTAAACGTCTTCAGCAATTAATACTTTGTTTACTCTTTTACCTGTTGGTGGAGTTTGTGGAGTAATTAAGTCCATACCAATAATTTGACCAGCGATTTCGCTAACCTGATCTAAATTTTTAGCTAACTTAACGCCACCGCCTTTACCGCGACCACCAGCATGAATTTGAGCTTTAATTACATGCCAACCTGTACCTGTTTCTTCTGTTAATTGTTTTGCTACTGTTACTGCTTCTTCTGCTGTGTTAGCTACATGACCGCGTTGAACACGTACACCATAACTAGAAAGTATCTGTTTTCCTTGAAATTCGTGTAAATTCATTGAATTATATGTTTTTTAGATTTACAAAAATATAAAACTTGTTTCACATTGCCTAAAAAAAATGAAATATTGTTGTTTTGGTAATGTTCTATGTGTTAAATTTTGTGTTTTTTATACTTGTTTTGTGTTTATATTATTAAATCGGTAGGTGAAGAATCATCGGTGCTTTCAACAGCTGGTGCGGTTTCTTCGTTTACTTTTTTAAAGCCAATTTTGTTTATAGGTGCTTTTTTAGTTTGATACGCTTCTAAATCTGCTTCTAGTTCTAAAATGCGGTGCGGAAAATCCTGACCTACGTTTTGCTTTGCTTCCATTAAAAATACAGCGCATCTTTTTAAATAATCGGCATTTAGTTTGGCTTTGGCTTCGTTGAACGACGCAAGTAGCACTTTCTCTGTTAACTCAATATTCTTGGTTTCGTCTTTTCTGTACAACGCATATAGTCGTTTTTTTAATGATTGTGTAAAATCGATCACCATGGTGTTCGAAAACAGTTTCATTTGGTTTGCTATAGGTTCCCAGAACGATTTACAAAGTGCGTTATGTTTTTTAAGAATATGTAATAAAGGTGATTCTTCTATTAAATTCTGCGTTAAATGATAAATGATTAGTTGTGCGCGTTCGTCTGAATTGGGAGGAAACACGGGTATCTGCATATCAAATCTGCCCGGAGCCAGTATTTCGTCGTTAAACAAGTTTAGTATTTCTGCCGAACCAACCATTAATAATTCTTGATGAATATCTTTCTGTGTGTGACGCAAAATTGTGTTAATCAGTTCTATATTTTCAGAAAAGAAATTCTGCTCGCCGTTTTTACTCAATAATTCATCTAACGAATCAATAAACAGCATGGTTTTAGGGTGCTGCATTTTTGAATTTAAGAAATGTGTAAATGAATTTTTGCTCGTTTTTAAATTTCCTGCCAGATAATCTTTGTAAACATGTACAAACTCATAACCGATCATTTGTGCCATTTTACGCGCCCAGAAAATTTTTCCGCTTCCTGGCGGACCGTATAATACAATTCCCGTAGGTTTAGAAATTCCCCAGGTTTGCAGCTGTTCTTTGTTGATGAAAGGATCTAACAGATCATTCAGATAAAAATACAGATCGGTATAACCAACCAAACGTTTGTTAGCATAATTGTCGGTTTCAGGAAAAGCTTCGTCTATAAAAGGATATTCGCCGCCAATGTACAAATGAATCAGGTAGCTGGAAAGGTTTGTTTTTATGTTTTTTGCAACTTCTTCGGGAATTCCGTTGGATACAAAGAAATTTAAAACTTTTTCTTCTTCAACGTTTATGGTTTTGGCAATATCTGCCAGAGTTTTTTCTTTGGAATGATCTTCGGCATATTTTTTTAGAAAATCGATATTCTTTAAGGTAAACTGCTTAAAATTTTCGGTTACGTTGAACTGTTCGTCTATGCAAATGCCTAAATCTATATTAAAATCGTATATGAAATTCTGCAAGCTTTCTAACGATATTCCTAGCTGGTCGGATAAATCTTTTAATTTCATTTTTTTATTTTTAAAGATAATAAATCAGTTAAATGAAACTGCATTATTGTAATTGTTTTAACTTTTTATGGTTGACAGAATCTGATCTATCTCTTTGATAATATCGTTTTGCGATTGTTTTTCGGTGTCTACAAACGTACTGCCGTTGCCGTAAGGTGCATAAACTTGGGTACGGGTAACAGAAAAAAGTCCTATTGTTGGCGTTAATGCAGCGCTGCTTAAGTGCATCATTCCTGAATCTGCGGCAACTACCAATTCGCAATTTGCCATTAACGATGCTATTTCGCGTACATCTTTGCTGTAATAAGTGGGTAATTTTCGTTCTAACTGCGAAATATCTTCAACCGGTAAAATTTCAATCAAATTATATTCTTCGGAATATTTTGGATAGAATTTTTCATAAAAATCATTCCACCATTCTACCGAATAACATTTGGCACCTGTTGCATACGTGAAAAATGCAATGGTTTTACGGTTGTTGTTTTTGGTAACTTTTAATAAATCTTCTTTTCCTTGATTTAATTCTTTTGTTGATAGTTTTAAATCTAAAACAGGAACATCGTCTGTCAATGGTTTTTGATCAAGTACTTCTAAAAATCGACGGAAATTATAAACAGGATATTTTGCAATGTGTTCAATATCGCTGTATTTGTCTTTTAATTCTTCAAAATCATCGCCATAAAACTTAAAATCTGCCGACGGAATTATTGTTGATATTCTGCCCGAAGACGAGCCTTTTTCTACATTAATTACCAAATCGTATTTTGTGCGTTTTAATGAAAACCACACTTTTAGATACTCCGAAAAATCTTTCAATGGTTTTTTAGGAAGTTCGATAATATTCTTAACCTGCGGATAATTCTGAAAAATAATCGGCGTTATTTTTCCTTTTACAAAAAGATCTATGGTGCAGTTTGGAAAGGTGTTGGCTATTTCCTGAACCAGCGGTGTTATTAAAAGCATATTGCCTAAACGGTGGTTAGGGCGGCTTATTAACACGCGGTTTACTTTAAAGTTATGTGCTTTTTTCTGCATTTCGCCAACCGATTTTTTCCCAATGTTGTGGGTTAAAGAATGCATTAGCTTTCTGCGAACAATATTTGCTTTAGATTTTAAGCTCATTATTTACGTTCTGTAATTTATTATTGTTTGTTTTTAGAATTAAATTCGCTTTCGCGATGCGTAGTGTACAGATAAATATTGGTCATAAAAAAGAATATAAATCCGAACAAGAACCAATGTAAAACGTTTGTTGTGCGTACAATTGCCTTGTTGTAATCTTGTAAAAGCCTTAAAATTTGCTGATCGGTTTTTATATCGTTTACTGTTTCGGGATAACCAAAGGTTTCTAAAGCAGGTGTAGTGGGTAAACAAAGCCACAAAACCACCGCATAAATTCCAAAAAGAACAAGCGAAAGCTTCATTTTATCAAAAGCATCTACATTTTTGTTTCTAAACCTTACAAAATAGGCAATAAGGTACATAGTAAACAATACGGCAACAACATATATTATTGGTGTATCTTTAAACATAAGCATCAACTTAATTTTAATTGCAATTTATTGAAAACTATTTTATCTACCGGCAATGTAAACGGATTATTCGCTGTTAACGGAATCCAGTTCACTTCCTGAATATTTTGATCTGTAATTTCTAATTGCTGTAAATTACTAATTGTGGCATAAAAATATAAGGTTAGCAATTGTTTATCGTCTTTGGCTAGTGATGGCACAAAATCTTCCTGAATGTAAAAAGCATCGCCAACCGTAATTTCCAGATTTAATTCTTCTTTAAATTCACGTTTTAAACAATCGGCAGCGCCCTCGCCAAACTCTAATCCGCCACCGGGAAGTTTCACGACCATTTTTCCTGCAAAAGGTTCTTTTAAAACCAAAAGGGCATTGTTAACAATGCACAATGCATATACGCGAACATTGAATCCTTTAAAATTTTGAGTTTCCATTTTTCAAAAATAGGCTTATTTCACTAATTTGTTTTAAGATTTTACTTTTTATTTGATAACAGGTTATAGAAACAGCAGAAATATGTTGTTAGAATTATAGTCTTTATGACCGATATTTTGTTTTATAGGCTAAATAAACGATATTTTAATTTATCGGTTAATTGAACGATATTTTTTTATATCTTTAGATAATTATAAAAACCACAGATGCACAGATTTTTTATTAAATGTTGAGTATTTAAAATGTTTGGAAGAATTGAATGTTGGTATTCGATATTTATTAAATTATTTTGCGGACTTAAATGGTAAAATATATCCGTGAATCTGTGGAAAATTAAAAAATAAGAAACGATAAAATGGTTGCAATTATAACAGGCGATATTGTATCATCGCGCAATTTAAAACCTGCAGTTTGGCTAAAACATCTTAAAGAAGGTTTGCAAATGTTTGGAACTTCTCCGTTGCAATGGGAATTGTATCGTGGCGACAGTTTTCAGTTTAAAACACATGTAGAAGATGCATTATTACATGCTGTTTTATTAAAAACATGGATAAAATTGTTGAAAGAAATCGATGTTCGTTTAAGTATTGGCATTGGCGAACAAACGTTTGAAGGAACAAAAATTACCGAAGGAAACGGCAGTGCTTTTGAACTTTCTGGCGAAGGTTTTGATGCATTAGACAAGAAAAATTTAACCATAAATACCCACGATAAATTGTTGAACGACACGTTTAGGGTAATGACTGGTTTAGCTTTGTTGATTATGGATAAATGGACAGATAAATCGGCTGAAATTATTTTTTTAAAGCTGAAGAATCCAGAATTAAATCAAACACAGATTGCTGAAAAATTGAACAAAAAGCAAAGTACCATAAGCGAAGCCTTAAAACGCGGCGGGTTCGATGAGATCGATCAGTTTATAAATTATTACAACCAAACAATGAAACAATATGTGGCTACTTCTTCTTAAATTTTTAGCGGCTCATTTTCTGGGCGATTTTGTTTTTCAGACAAAAAAAATGGTTCTTAACAAGCACAAACCAGTTTATTTCGTCAGTCATATTGTTGTTCACGCTGTTTTAATGTGTCTGTTTTTAATGAACGATGATATGTGGTGGGCAATTATTCTGGTAACGGCTTTTCATGCTTTGTTCGATTGGATGAAACTAAAATTAGCTTCAAAAATAAAAGCACCTGTTCTTTTTATAGTAGATCAAATGGTACATATTGCAACAATAATCGTGGTGTTAATGATTTTTTCAAGCTTGCAAATTTCTATCGATTTTATAAACAAACCTCATATCTGGCTGGTTTTGGTTGCTGTTATACTGGTTACGCAGGTAACGGCTGTTTTAATCAGAATTTTACTGTCGCCTTATCAGCAGTATAAAAAAGTTCAGGAACATTCGGTGCAAATTTCAAGCGAAAAAGTGCTGTTTAATGCCGGAAAATATATTGGAATTTTAGAACGATTGTTTATTTTTGGTTTTGTGGTTGCCAATTTTTGGGAAGGAATAGGTTTTTTGCTGGCTGCAAAATCTATTTTCAGATTTGGCGATTTAAACAATGCAAAAGAACGCCATTTAACCGAATACGTTTTAATTGGAACTTTTTTAAGTTTTGGATGCGCCATTGTGGTCGGTTTGATTTTTAATTACGTTTTACACCATTTAATATGAACAATATAGAAGATTTTCGCGATTACTGTTTATCGTTTAAAGGAGTTACAGAGAAATTTCCGTTCGATAAAACAACATTGGTATTTTATGTAATGAACAAAATGTTCTGCTTGATTGATATTGAAGAGTTTGAGTATTGCAATTTAAAGTGCGCCCCAGATGAAGCCGAAGAGTTGCGTGCCCAATACAACGGTATAAAACCAGGTTATCACATGAGCAAAAAACATTGGAACAGCGTGTATTTTAACAACGATGTTTCTACAAAACTGCTAAAAGAATTGGTTGTAAATTCTTACGATTTAGTGGTTAAAGGACTGACAAAGAAAGATCAGGCTGTTTTAAATGAGCTATAGTTTAGTTAGGCATAAAAAAATCTCGCCAAAAAAATGGACTGCACCCAAAAGTTTGGACAAATTAAAAATTAATTATTATAAAAATGAGGTCGATATTGTATCGGATTCATTTTATTTAAGTTCGATTTTATTCTTTCGTTATTGTAATAGTAAATGTATTGTTTTATTTCATTTTTAACTCTTCAATCGAATTAAATTTTTGTAAGAAAACATTTCTGATTTCAATATTCCAAAGAAATTATCGATAATGACACTATCTAAACAATTTCCTTTAGTGACATACTTTGAACGATTCCTTTTTTCTTTAATAAAGTTTGATATTGTTTCATTTGATACTGCCATCCTTGATCCGAATGCATTACCAAATCTTTGGTGTTTTTATTTTTTTTAAATGCCTTTTTAAGCATTTGAATCACTTGATTAAACATTGGTTGTTAGTTAATTCGTAGTTGATAATTTCTTGATTGTAAAGATCTATCACCGGTGATAAATACAGTTTTTTATCTTTTACTTTAAACTTGGTAATATTGGTTACCCATTTTTGATTTGGTCTATCCGCTTTAAATTTACGTTTTAAAATGTTTGGAGCAATCTTTCCTTGTTTACCTTTGTATGATTTGTATTTCTTTCTTCGAATCAAACTTTTCAAACATAAGATATTCATTAGTTTAAGAACTGTTTTGTGGTTGATTATTGTTCCTAATTTTTTTAACTCATCGGTAATTCTTCGATAGCTATAGCGCCCTTTATGCTGATGATAAATGGATTGGATTTGAAGTTTTACTTCCTTGTATTTATCGATTTTGCTACGTAATTCGTGATAATAAAAACTGCTTCTTGCCATACTTGTACAATCTAAAAGTGTGTTTAGATTGAATTCTGGCCTTAATTCGGTTATGGCTTGTGTCCAAGTTTTTTGATTTTTTCTTCCTCGGCTTGAATTAAGGCATTGTACTTTTTTAGCAAGGCGTTTTCACAACGCAAACGCTCGTTTTCCAGTAACAGTTCTTCTTCTCGGGTTAATTGATATTTTAATTTTGCGGGTTTTCCTTTGGGAGTATTCATAATTTTAGAACAAGACATAAAAGCTAAATCGTATTTTTATTTACTTCCATAAAAATGCCCCGAAATAGTGTCTAACTTTTTGGGGCAGAGTAAATTTTAGTATGGAGACGGCTTCTTTTTTTATTAAATTTTAATATAGTTAATCTCGTTTTCGTACGATCTGACTGCTCCGTTTTTTAAAACAACAATTAATCTGCCTTCGTCACTCCATCTGGCTGCTTCGATTTCTTCGCCAACAAAAAGCTCTAATTCATGATTGTTTTCGTCAAAAATATATAACATTTGACCGTTAATCTTAAAATTGTTCGATTTTTTAAAGTTTTCTGTAAATTCCATATTTATATTTTTATTCAAAAATACAAAACTGATTTATAACTGCAATCAAATTAATTTTTATTAATACAATTTTAAGTGGTATTTTTGAAGTGTATCTAAAAATATACAACAAAATTATTATGTCAGACGATAAAAAAGTAATCTTTTCAATGTCGAAAGTGAGTAAAACGTACTCATCGACAAACAAAACAGTGCTTAAAGATATTTATTTAAGCTTTTTTTACGGAGCTAAAATTGGAATTTTAGGTTTAAACGGTTCGGGTAAATCATCCTTATTAAAAATTATTGCAGGCGTTGATAAAAATTATCAGGGCGATGTTGTTTTTGCACCAGGATATTCGGTTGGATACCTAGAACAAGAACCAAAGTTAGACGAAACCAAAACCGTAATTGAAGTAGTACGAGAAGGAATGGCAGAAGTAGTTGCTATTTTAGACGAGTTCAATAAAATTAACGATATGTTTGGTTTGCCAGAGGTTTATGAAGATGCAGATAAAATGCAAAAACTTATGGATCGCCAAGCCGATTTACAAGATAAAATTGATGCAGTAGGCGGATGGGAATTAGACAATAAATTAGAAGTTGCCATGGATGCACTTCGTTGTCCGGAACCAGATACACCAATCTCAGTACTTTCCGGTGGTGAGCGTCGCCGTGTGGCTTTATGCCGCTTGTTATTACAAGAACCTGATGTATTACTTTTAGATGAGCCTACCAACCACTTAGATGCAGAATCGGTTCATTGGTTAGAACAACATTTACAACAATACAAAGGAACAATCATTGCTGTAACGCACGACCGTTATTTCTTGGATAATGTTGCCGGTTGGATTTTAGAGTTAGATCGCGGCGAAGGTATTCCGTGGAAGGGAAACTATTCTTCTTGGTTAGATCAAAAAGCAAAGCGATTAGAGCAAGAAGAAAAAACGGCATCGAAACGCAGAAAAACATTAGAGCGTGAGTTAGACTGGGTGCGTCAAGGTGCTAAAGGTCGACAAACAAAACAAAAGGCACGTTTACAGAATTACGATCGCTTATTGAATGAAGATCAAAAACAATTAGAAGAAAAATTAGAAATTTACATTCCGAACGGTCCGCGTTTAGGAACAAATGTGATCGAAGCAAAAAATGTTGCTAAAGCATTTGGCGATAAAATTCTATATGATAATTTAAATTTTACGTTACCACAAGCGGGCATCGTAGGAATTATTGGACCTAACGGTGCAGGTAAATCGACGATTTTCCGTATGATTATGGATGAACAAAAAGCCGATGCTGGTGAATTTGTGGTAGGTGAAACTGTAAAAATTGCTTATGTAGATCAGTCACATACAAATATTGATACAGAAAAATCTATCTATGATAATTTTGCAGATGGTCAGGAATTAATCATGATGGGTGGTCGTCAGGTAAATGCGCGTGCTTATTTATCACGCTTTAACTTTGCAGGATCAGATCAAAACAAAAAAGTTTCAACATTATCAGGTGGTGAACGTAACCGTTTGCACTTGGCAATGACTTTGAAAGAAGAAGGTAACGTATTGTTGTTAGATGAGCCTACCAATGATTTGGATATTAATACCTTACGAGCTTTAGAAGAAGGTTTGGAGAATTTTGCAGGCTGTGCTGTAATTATTTCGCACGACCGTTGGTTTTTAGACCGTGTGTGTACGCATATTTTGGCTTTTGAAAACGATTCGGAAGCTTATTTCTTTGAAGGATCGTTCTCTGAATACGAAGAAAATCGTAAAAAACGTTTGGGCGATGTTGCTCCAACACGTATCAAATACAAAAAATTAGTTCGCTAATTTTATTATAAATACCCGTACAAAAACTATGTAACCTGAAATTTGTTCAACAATAAATACAGAATCTATGTGGTGAAAAACAACAGTTTGTTTTTTAGTTTGTTACATATAAACAGATAATGCACAACGGGTTAATAAATTCAATATTTCACAGCTTTTGTCAGCAAGTTATTTTATTGAATTTTGTGTAAAAGCAATTAATAAAATAGGGAATGTTTTTAAAAAGTAAATCCTGAAAATTAAACAATTTTCAGGATTTATTTATTGTAATAATATTTTGATTATTGATTTTGCTGAGCCATTTGCACTGCCTGCTGAATTTGCTCCATATAAGCATCCCAACCGCCAAGCTGCATAATGTAATACACCGAATAAATTATATTTAAAACCGAAATTACCAATCCTATAATATTTAAAATTCTGGCTGTATTGGTTGTTTCAACACCAGTGTACTGCTGCGGATTGGCTTGATAAAGTTTCATGTCTTTATTTGCCAGTACTAACCCAATAATACCGCAAACAATTCCTATAATACCGCTACAACAGCAAACAATAGAAATAATACCTAATACTAAAGAAACCGTTGTGTTTGGCAATTTGGTTACCATAAAATTACCGTTTCCGTTGTTAAAATTAGAATTCTGATAGTTTTGTGGTTCGTTCTGATTTTGATAATTTTCCATAGATCTTTTTTAATTTGTTAAAAAATAAAATGTTTGTAAATATAAGCAAATACCATAATAAGGGCGTTTAGTATCGCTAAAAAAATAATTATTTTATGATATTTTCGTTTCTTATCAACAAAATGTAAGAAAATAAATACGAATAAAAGAATGGTTGTATAAATTGCCGGAAACATTTTAAAGGCTTCAACAAAATTACCTTGCAATAACATATAAGCTGCACGTTGTGTACCGCAACCCATACAATCTACTCCAAAAATTTTTTTGTGCATGCAGGGTATCATGTATTCTTCCATTGTTGTAATTTTTTATCGAAAGTATAAATTTATTAAATTTGAAAAAAATATAATATGAAATTTATTATCTATACCGCAGTATTTGGTTTAATGATTTTGGCATTAATTGAACAAACAAAGTCGCAACCAAATATTTATATACAAATAATTGCAGTGTTGGTATTCTTTTTTTTAATGATGTACCTAATGAATAAAACACCAAGCAATTCCCATAAAAACAATAATGAACCAAAAAATGAACAAGGAAATTAATATAGGAACTTTTGTTGAAGTTTTAGACGAAGATTTTAAGGGAAAAGTTATTAAGTTGTTGAATGACGATGCTGTGATTTTAACGAGTGACGGTTTTGAACTGACATACCCTGTTAAACAATTGATTTTAATTGGCGATGATTTGCTTATAAAGCAAGGATCAAGTTACGGAGCCATAGAATCGGCGAAAACACAGAAGGTTACAGTGAATCATCATAAAGTAAATACCGAAAAAAAATCGAAAAAAGGCGAAATTATTCTGGAAGTTGATCTTCATATTGAAAAACTGGTTAAAAACTTTAAACACATGAATAATTTTGATATTTTAAATATTCAGGTCGATACAGCTCGTGGTCAGTTAGAATTTGCAATTAAAAACCGTATTCCTAAAATTGTTTTTATACATGGAATGGGCGAAGGAGTTTTAAAATCGGAATTGGAATATTTATTGGGCAGATATCCCGAAATTTCTTTTAAAGACGCCAACTATCGTAAATATGGTTTGGGGGCAACAGAAGTTTATATAAAACAAAATCCGAATAATTAATTCGGATTTTTTTGTTTATTCTTCTGGAGCGTAATTTCCTAAATTTCTATCGGCAATACTAAACGTAGCATCACCTTTTACAAATTGTGCCTGTATCAGTTTTAAATTATGAACTATGTTGGCACCCGTAACTTTTGTTTCAATTTGTAGCGATCCGTTGGTTACCTGCCATTCTTCTTTTATTGGCACATTTGGTAGTTCGCAGGTAGGTTCAGTTGTTAAGTATTTATTAAAAACAAAGTAACGCAGTACGTTGGTATCATTTAAGCTTATTGTTTGTGTTTGATTGGTGGTTGGAAAAACAAAATCGGCAGGTAATGTTATTTGTATACATTCATCATTTTTGTAGCTGCTTAAAACATAATCGCAATAAAAATATTTGTTTGTAAAGTTAAACGTCATTTTGCTTGTATCATAAACATACGAACCATAAGGAAGTGTAGCATATTTAATTTCCGATGTTCCGTTTGAAAGCGTAATGTTTTCAAAATTAATTGTATAAATATAATTTACATTTACCGACGTTTCGGTAACAACAGGAGTCATTATTCGCGTATAAAATATTCTTCCGCCTGTTAAAGAGGTATATTCCGAAGTAACTTTTGGATTAGCCGGTGGCAATACAGAACAAATAGCTCCTGATGTAATAGGGGCGTCATAATTTCTATAATAAATTTTTATACTATTGGTTGTTAATGAATTTTGCATTTCGCCTAACGGAGCCAATGTATCTAAAACCGATGATTTTTCGCCGTTAACTATCGTGTTAAAATCAACCAATAATAATTCGGTATCATTTATTTTAAAATACAATTCGTTATCCGGGCATTTTTGAATTTGTTTTCCGTCGAAATTCAAATTTTCAAAAACCAGATCACCGTCGTCACAAGCTGTTAAACTCATGGTTGCCAATAACAAGCCAACTATTTTTTTCATAGCATACAAACTTTTGTACAAAAATAACTTTTTTATTAGCAAAATAGCTGATGTTACTTCAAATTTTTATATTTGATATCTAATTCAATTTGTATGCATCATACTGTAAAAACCAATTACCCGGCGTTATATACTTTAATTGTCGTTTTCTTTTTTTGGGGATTTATTGCTGCGGGAAACAACATTTTTATTCCGTTTTGCAAAGATTATTTTCATTTAGACCAGTTTCAATCGCAATTAATCGATTTTGCTTTTTATACTGCTTATTACATTGGCGCCTTAATTTTGTTTGCCTTAAGCAATGTTAAAGGTAAAGATTTGGTTACTTATTGGGGCTATAAACGCAGTATTGTGTACGGTTTGTTGTTTTCTACCATTGGCGCCGTAGCCATGATTTTAGCTGTTGAAGCAAATGTTTATTACGGAATGTTGCTTGGCTTGTTTGCGGTTGCATTAGGGTTTTCACTGCAACAAACTGCGGCAAATCCGTTTGCTATTTTACTGGGCGATGAAAAAACAGGCGCAAGCCGTGTAAATTTAGGTGGAGGAATTAATTCGTTAGGTACTACAATTGGACCCTTGGTAGTTGCTTTTGCTTTATTTGGAACAACTGCAGCAGTAAGCGACAATCAAATTAAATCGTTAAGTTTAGATAAAGTAGTCTTGCTGTACATCTGTGTTGGTTTACTTTTTGTTGGTGCCGCAGCATTGTTTTATTTCTCTAAAAAACTACCTGAAGGAAAAAGCATCGAACCAATAGAAAAAGCTCCTAAAGCATTAAATATATTGGTATTTATGACTGTTTTGTTAATGATCTGTTTCAGTTTTGTTTTTTCAACGTACAGAGAAACTGAAGAATTAGTTAACAAAGTTGAAATTGAAAACACTCGGGTTATGTGGCTTTCAGTTGCTTTTGCCGTTATTTTAGGCGGATTGCTTTTTGCTTATAGTAGGGCAAAGGTAAAACCAGAAGGTTGGGGGGCTATGAAATATCCGCAGTTGGTTTTGGGAATGCTGGGAATATTTATGTACGTTGGGGTAGAAGTAGGTATTGGAAGTAATTTAGGCGAACTTTTAAAATCGGAAGAATTTGGCGGATTAACCTCTTCACAAATTGCACCGTATATTTCTATGTATTGGGGCAGTATGATGATTGGTCGTTGGGCAGGTGCTGTAAGTGCGTTTAATCTTTCTAAAAACAAGCAGTTATTGTTAACAATTATACTTCCTATAATAGCTTTTGGAATTATTATTACAGCAAATATTCTTGCGGAATACGATATGCAGTATTTCTATGCATTTATTGGGTGTGTAATTTTACAAATTGCTTTAATAATTCTAACCAAAAATACGCCTGCTAAAACATTAATGGTGTTTAGTCTGTTTGGAATTATAGCGTTGCTTGTTGGCTTAAATACAACAGGTAAAACTGCAATTTACGCCTTTTTGTGTGGCGGATTGGCATGCAGCATTATGTGGCCGGCAATTTATAATTTAAGCTTAATGGGACTGGGGAAATACACGGCACAAGGATCGGCATTTTTGGTAATGATGATTTTAGGTGGAGGAATTATTCCGCCAATTCAGGGTAAAATTGCAGACATTATTGGTATTCATTCATCGTATATTGTGTCGTTGGTATGTTTTATCTATTTATTGATCTTTGCTTTTGTAGTGATACGAATTTTAAAGAAACAGAATATTGTTATTGAATAATAGGTTTAAAACTCTTAGTGTATTATTAAATAACCACAGATTCACAGATTTCTTAATTTAAATATCATCAACATAACAATTTATAGGTAATCATTGAATGCGACACATTCAATATCTGTGAAATTTAAGTTTTCATTGATTTAAGATTTATCTGTGTATCTGTAGTAAAAAAAACAACCACTCGTTTTTCAATTCATTACGCATAAAAAGATAATGCACTACAGGTGTTTAAAATATAATTGTAAAATCGCATTGTAAATTAACAATGCGATTGTTTTTTGTATTTAAAACTAAACTACATTTGCGTTTTTATTTGTAAAATGCAAAATTTTAAATATTACCTAATTGCTTTCTTGGCTTTTATGTTGTGGGGTTTTTTCAGTTTGGCTTTAAAACCTATTGCTTATGTACCGTCATTCGATATTTTATTTTACAGAATTTCTTTTTCAGCGGCCATCATTGTTTGTTTTTCGGTGCTTTTTAGACGAAAAATTCTTTTAAAAGACGTACAGGTTTTTAAAAACCTATCACCAAAAGATCAAAAAAAAGGAATGTATCTTACCTTAATCGGTGGTGTTTTGTTGGGTATCAATTGGTTTTTGTTTATTTATGTGGTTAATCAGATTAATGTACAATCGGCATCGTTTGCTTATTTGATATGTCCTATAATTACTACCTTTCTGGCGAATATCATATTAAAAGAAAAGCTTCAAAAAATACAGTGGATTGCCGTTTTAATTAGTTTTATAGGTTGTTTAATCTGCTTTATCAGTAATTCTAACAATTTGTTTTTCGCACTTATAGTTGCTTTAACCTATGCGTTTTATTTAATTTCACAGCGTACAAACAGCTATTTCGACAAGCTAAATGTTTTAACTGTGCAAATAGTGCTGATTTTTATTTTATCGTTGCCTTATTATTTTATACACGGCTTCAGTATGCCGGTAAACCCATCATTTTATATCTACATTTTGGCAATTGCTACTTTATTTACCTTAATACCGTTGTACATGAATTTATATGCTTTAAAAGGTGCATCGGCATCAAATGTAGGCATCATGTTATATATAAATCCGCTTATTGCATTTTTATTGGCAATCTTTTATTATAAAGAACAGGTAAATACTTTACAATTTGTTTCATATTTCTTAATTTTGCTATCGGTTTTTATTTTTAACTACCGCATTTTAACTAATCTTTCTAAAAAAATTATAAAGTAAATGAACCAGATATATCTTGATAACGCGGCTACCACATCGGTTCGCCCGGAAGTAGTGCAAGAAATGGTGAAGATTTTAACAAACGATTTCGGAAATCCTTCGTCTACCTATGCCATTGGGCGTCATACAAAAGCATTGATCGAGGCATCGCGTAAAACAATAGCCAAACAGTTTAATGTAACGGCAAGCGAGATTATTTTTACATCGTGCGGAACCGAAGGTAATAACTGGATTATTCGTTCGTGCGTGCGCGATTTGGGTATAAAAAGAATTATTACAACCCGTATGGAACACCATTGTACCCTGTATTCTATCAAAGAAATGGGTAAAGAATACGGTACAAAAATAGATTATGTTAATGTGCTGCCTAATAGTGAAATTGATTATAAGCATTTAGAAGAATTATTAAAAGACCAACAACCTACATTAATTAGTTTAATGCACGTAAACAACGAAGTAGGAACGGTGTTAGATTTGAAGAAAGTAGCCGGTTTGGCGCAGCAGTACAACGCACTTTTTCATTCTGATACGGTTCAGTCTGTTGGAAAAATTGAAATTCCTTTAGATGAAATTGCAATTGATTTTATAGTTGCATCGGCACACAAATTTCACGGTCCAAAAGGAGCAGGATTTGTATTTATCCGTAAAAAAAATGTATTAAAACCATTAATCGTTGGTGGCGAACAAGAAAAAGGAATGCGTGCCGGTACCGAAGCGCCTCATCAGGTTGTGGGTATGGCAAAAGCATTGGAATTATCGTACCAAGATTTAAATAAAGATCGTACAAAAATTACCGAATTGCGTGATTATTGCAAAGCAAAACTGGAAGAAACCTTTAACGGAGTGCAATTTAACGGTAACGGATCAACTTTTTATAATGTATTAAACATTCGTTTGCCTTTTTCGCCAGAGAAAGCTGCAATGATGTTATTTCAGTTAGATATGAAAGGAATTGCCGTTTCTCGCGGGAGTGCCTGTCAGTCGGGAAGCCAGAAACCGTCGCATGTTTTAGCAGAGTTTTTAGACGATGTTGAAATTAAAAAACCAAGTTTACGCTTGTCATTCGGTCACGAAAACAGCAAAGAAGAAATAGATTACTTAATTGATGTTTTAAAAGGTATCTAAAAAAAAGCTTCAGATTTTTTATCTGAAGCTTTTTTTATAGGAAAAATCCAAAGGCAATACCTATAATTATCGCCAGTAATTTGGCTAAATTAAATTTGTGTCCTTCACTGCTTTCAAATATTATCGTAGAAGATATATGAAACAAAATACCGATTACAAATGCCGAAATAGGAACGTAATACTCAATTAAAAATGACAGGTTTGCAGATAAATACGTTCCAAGGGGAGTCATTAATGCAAATACCATCATAAATAAAAAAACAAATTTTTTGTTTAGTTCTGCCTGTAAAAAGAATAACGTTAATATAATTGCAATTGGGAAATGGTGTATGGCAATTGCCCAAGCTAAATGGGTGTGCTGGCTTACGGGCATTCCTTCAAATAGTGCGTGCAGGCACAAACTGCCAAACAACAACCAAGGCATCGATGTCATTTTTTCGTGTACGTGTACGTGACCGTGTTCTGCACCTTTAGAGAAATATTCTAAAATAATCTGAAAAACAATTCCCAGCATTATAAACAAGCCAATTTCTTTCATGGCATCGTGGTCGTGATCATGCTGGTTTAAATTAGCGGTTTCAATATGGTGGTGATCGTTGTTACTTGCATGGTCATGGTCGTGCGTATGTGAACTGTAATCCATTTCAACAATTGATACGGTTTCAATATGTTTTCCTTCAATAACATACGCATAAACTTCGGGTAACAGGTGCGAAACCGTCATGGTTAACAAAAAAGAACCACTGAATGCCAGCAACAGTTTAATAGTTCGTTTTTTAGCCGGTTTTACAATGATCGACAAAAAGTAGCCTAATATTACTGCTAAAAACGGTAATAAATATGTATCCATTATTTAAAGATCATTATTAAACGGTCTGATTCTTTTTTGTAGAATTTATGCAGTTTGTAATCGCCAAAAGTATCTAACAAATAAATGCCTGCTTCTTCCATTAAAGCTTCAAAATCTTCTAAAGTCAAAGCTTTTACACGTTCGGTAAAATCAAAATGTTCCCCTTCAAAATCAAAAACAATATTTTTTAAAATATAGCCGTCTTCAATCCATCTTTTAATATTAAAAACAATGCCTTCTACTTCTTTTGTTTCTTCTGATACCAAATTTTCGGTTACTTTGTGCACATTCATAAAATCAAGCACGGCAAAACCAAAATCGTTCAAGCTGTTTTTAATAGCTTTTAGGGTGGTTAAATTGTCTTCGTAGTTTTCAAAATACCCAAAACTTGTAAATAAATTAAAAACAGCATCAAATTTTTCGGTAAAAGGTTCGCGCATATCTTTTACTTCAAAATGTAAGGTGTCGTTTTCGTACGCCTTTGCAAATGCAATACTGTTTGCAGATAAATCGGATCCGGTTACATTGTATCCTAACTTATTCAAATAAATAGAATGTCTTCCTTTACCGCACGCCAAATCAAGTACTTTGGCATTTTCGGGTAAATTCAAATATTCGGTAATATTGTCAATAAACAATTGGGCTTCGGCATAATCACGATCTTTATATAAAATATGATAAAAAGGGGTATCAAACCAATTACTGCTGTATGTTTTTTTAGAATCTTGCATTTTAGAAATTTTGTGAATGCAAAAATACGCTATTTTTGTAGAATTAAATAAATTTATCGTTCCCGACGGAAAGGAATTGAATATGGAAAACTTTAAAATGGTAGCTAAAACTTTCTTTGGTTTTGAAGAGATTTTAGCAAACGAATTAATTAAATTAGGTGCCCAGCGTGTAGAACAAGGTACCCGAATGGTGAGCTTTTATGGTGATAAGGGCTTTATGTACAAAGCCAATTTGGCATTGCGTACGGCTTTAAAAATTTTAAAACCCATAAAACAGTTTAAGGTTTTTAACGAAACCAGCCTGTATAACGGTGTACAAAGTATCGATTGGACTGAGTATTTAAATGTGAACAAATCGTTTTTAATTGATGCTACCATATTTTCTGAACATTTTAACCATTCGCAGTTTGTTGCTTTAAAAAGTAAAGATGCTATTGTAGATCAGTTTAAAAAGAAGTTTGATGCCAGACCTAATATTGACAAAGATCATCCGGATTTACGCATTAATATTCATATTCAAAACGAAATTTGTACGGTTTCTTTAGATACTTCGGGTGCATCACTTCATCATCGTGGTTATAGAACAGCTACAAATATTGCGCCTATTAATGAAGTTTTGGCTGCCGGAATTTTAATTTTAAGTGGTTGGACAGGTCAGTCGAACTTTTTGGATCCAATGTGCGGATCGGGTACTTTTTTGGTTGAAGCAGCTATGATTGCCTGCAATATCCCGCCGAATATCAACCGAAAAGAATTCGCTTTTGAAAAATGGAACGATTGGGATGCCGATTTGTTTGAAAAAGTAGAAGAATCGTTGCTTAAAAAAATAACCGATTTTCATTTTGATATTTTTGGTTACGATAAAGCTCCGTCTGCCGTTGCAAAAGCAAAAGACAATGCCCGAAATGCCAATTTAGACGAATATATTAAAATTGAACAACGCAACTTTTTTGAAACAGAAAAAGAAGTTCAAGGATCGTTACACATGGTTTTTAACCCACCTTACGGTGAGCGTTTAGATATTGATTTGGAACGTTTTTACCGCGAAATTGGCGATACGTTAAAACAAAGTTACCCGGGAACTAATTCCTGGTTTATTACAGGAAACGTAGAAGCCTTAAAATTTGTAGGCTTAAAACCATCGAGAAAAATTAAGTTATTTAATGGTAAATTAGAATCGCGCTTGGTAAAATACGAAATGTACGAAGGCAGTAAACGAACAAAATTTCAAAATAGAATAAACAATGAATAAAGCAACCAAAATATTAATCATACAGTTTTTGTGTTTTGCCTTAATATTTTTGGCAGCACGATTTTTAGTAGTTCGTTTTGAATTACTTACTGGTTTGTGGATACCCGTAGTTAGTGGAATAGCTGCCATTGTTTTGGCACCACAGTTTAAGGTTTTTAAAGTAGATGGGGTAGATACCGTTTTTGTTGCCTGGCTTTTTAGTAAAAAAGGCAAGCCGGTAAACTGGTTGTAAACACAGTGATATAACAGGTTAATACTTGTTTTTTTTTAGTCGTTAGATGGATATAAATTTTCATTTAACGACTTTTTTTATTATTTTTACAAAAATCCATATAATTAAGATATAGAGAAAGGACTAAACTACACATATTATGCTTTTACCCATTATTATAACCTTTTTGTTAGCCTTTTTCATGTTGCTTTTAAAGCCACAAAAATTTATAAGGTTGTTTAAATTAATATGTGTTGTTCCTCTTGTATTCTTTTTTTATCTTTTGGCATATCTGCCTACCATTTATCAGGGAAACAAAACTGTTTTTTTTAGGAACGAATGGATTCCTTCATTAGGAATTTCTTTAGATTTTAAAATAGATGGTCTTTCTATGCTTTTCGGGTTAATGATAACGGGAATTGGTACTTTAATTTACCTGTATGCTGCCGAATATTTGAAAAGAGACGAAAATATCCACCGCTTTTATTGTTATCTCACGCTTTTCATGGGTGCAATGCTGGGGGTGGTACTGTCTGATAATTTAATGACTTTGTTTATTTTCTGGGAACTTACCAGTATAAGCTCGTTTTTCTTAATTGGATACAATACAGATCAGGAAGCATCGCGAAAAAGCGCCCTATGGGCATTAAGCTTAACCGGTTTGGGTGGATTTTTAATGTTGGCAGCTTTTGCTTTAATTGGTATTGTTTCGGGTACTTACTCTTTAAACGAATTACTTGCGTATCCCGATGTACTGCTTAATAACGAATATTACTATATTATAATAGCACTTTTATTTGCAGGTGCTTTTACAAAATCGGCACAATTTCCTTTTCATTTTTGGCTTCCGGGTGCCATGAAAGCGCCAACGCCAGTATCGGCTTATCTGCATTCGGCAACAATGGTTAAAGCAGGTATTTATATTCTGGCAAGATTTTCTCCAATTTTGGGTGGCGATAACGCTTGGCATTACACCTTAATGATTGTGGGAGGAATTACCATGTTAACAGGCGCGCTTTTAAGTATTTTTCATAAAGATATGAAAGGTTTACTGGCATATTCTACCATTTCGGCATTGGGAATCATCGTTTTTTTGATAGGAGTAGGAACCGAAACGGCTTTATATGCTGCTTGTACATTTATATTGGTTCATGCACTTTATAAAGCAACCTTGTTTTTAATTACAGGAATTGTAGATCACGCAACGCACACAAGAGATTTATCTGTTTTACGCGGACTTCGCAAAGTAATGCCCGTAATTGCAATTGCAGGTTTTATTGCTGCTTTGTCTAGTGCAGGAATTCCTTTTACATTCGGTTTTTTAAGTAAAGAACTTATGTATGGTGTGGCTACAGATGAAATTTTTACTCAAGAATCGGTATATGTTCTAATTGGTGTGTTTTTAATTACCAATGTTTTTTTAACAGCTTCGGGCTTTTTGGCAGGTATTCGTCCGTTTTTTGGGAAACTTCCGCAAGAGTTTAAAAAAATTAAAAAGCCAAATTTTTATTTATGGTTTCCGCCGGTTTTGTTAAGTGCATTAACCTTACTTTTTGGAATTGTTCCGGCAATTGCAGATCAATCTTTATTAAAATCGGCAACAATGATGGTTTTGGGTACATCAACACAAATGTATCTATCATTGTGGCATGGCTTTAATTTGGTGCTGTTATTAAGTATTGTTACTATTATTTTTGGTACTTTATTGTACTTTGCTGTTAAACCATCTAGCAGAAACGAAAGCAGATTAAAGGGTTTAGACGATATCTCTCCGCAAACCATTCTTACCAACCTTGCTTTAGGAATTCGTTTGTTTGCATTTAAATATACTCGCTTTTTTCACAACGGTTATTTAAGGGTGTACATAATGTTTATCGTTATTTTTTTCACGGGAATTGTAGGTTACAAACTTTTTGCCGATGTTCCGTTACGTGTAAATACCCAAGATTTATCTGCCTTTAGAATATATGAATTTACGGTTTTTGTAATAACTATAATTGCTATTTATTTTATTACAAGCACTACGTCTCGATTGACATCTATTGCAGCTTTGGGAGTAATTGGTTATTCTATCTGTTTGATTTTTGTTTTTTACGGTGCACCCGATTTGGCAATGACGCAGTTTGCAATTGATACCCTAACAGTTGTTTTGTTTGTACTGGTTTTATTTAAATTACCGCCTTTTTTAAAGTTTACCAATAAAAAAATACAGTTCAGAGATGGGGTAATATCGGTTTGTTTCGGTATTCTGATATCATTGATAACATTACAGGCATTGGTATCGCCGGCAGATAAAAGTGTGAGTAAATTTTATGCCGATAATGCATATATTCTGGCAAAAGGTAAAAATGTGGTAAATGTTATTTTGGTCGATTTTCGTGGGTTTGATACCATGATTGAAACAATTGTATTATCGATCGCTGCAGTAGGAGTTTATAGTATTTTAAAATATAAGACGCAAGATGGAGAGAAATCGGAATAATGAAAAGTTAGATAAAACAATTTTGCGCACATCAACCAACTATTTGTTGCCGTTGCTAATTTTGTTTTCAATTTTTTTACTCATACGCGGACATTATCTTCCGGGTGGTGGTTTTGTTGGCGGTTTGGTTGCATCTATTGCATTTGTACTGCATTCGTTTGCATACAGCCCCACACAAACTTTAAAAATGTTTAGCATACAACCACTGTTTGTTATCCCTACCGGATTGTTATTGTGTTTTTTTAGCGGTCTGCTTCCAACATTGCTGGGTTATCCGTTTATGAGTGGCGTTTGGTTTGCAGAAAATGTGGTGGCAATTGGAGCCTTTGGATCGGCATTAATTTTCGATTTAGGAGTTTATATGGTGGTCATAGGGGTAGTGTTAACAATATTATTTACAATTTCAGAAAATACATAAAAATGGAATTATTATTGGTGATTTTAGTCGGTGCGTTTTATTCTGCCGGTATTTATATGATGTTTCGCCGAAGCATGGTAAAACTGCTTTTAGGTTTGTTATTGCTGGGAAACGGAGCAAATATTCTGATTTTCTTAATGGGTGGATTAACCAAAGGTAAAGCTCCGATTATTAAACCTGAAAACAGTAAATTTTTAGAAGTGTATGCCGATCCTGTTCCGCAGGCATTAATACTTACGGCAATTGTAATAAGTTTTGCATTAACTGCATTTGCTATTGTATTGTTAAAAAGAGTTTATTCCACAACAGGATCAGACGATTTGGATTCTTTAAATATTCAAGATTTAGATATATGACAACAAACTTTATACTGGCACCCATTTTAATGCATATGTTTACTGCTATTGTGCTGTTGTTTTTTTGGCAGAAAGTCCTGATCCAGAAAATAATAAGCATTGTAGGTAACAGTATTGCATTTCTGCTTTGTTTGCGTTTGTTCGAAATGACTTTGTCTCAAGGATATTTAACTTTACAGCTAGGCGGTTGGGAAGCACCTTTCGGTATTACGTTTATATCTGATACCTTAAGTGCTATCATGGTTCTTTTAACGGCATTGGTTTCATTGGCAGTGGGAATTTATTCAACTTCAAGCTTAAATGTCAGCAGAATTAAATACGGTTATTTTTTTATTTTCCACTTTTTAATCATGGGGCTTTTGGGCGCATTTTTAACGGGCGATATTTTTAATATGTACGTTTGGTTTGAAGTGGTAATTATATCGTCTTTTATTCTGCTAACCGTTGGTGGAAAAAAAATGCAGATGGAAGGCGCCATAAAATACGTTACCATGAACATGCTGGCTTCGGTTATTTTTTTAACGGCAATTGCGGTTTTATACGGAATCACAGGAACGTTGAATATTGCTGATATTGCCAATAAAATTACGTTGGTAGAAAATAAAGGGTTGGTCACAGTTACTTCGCTTTTGTTTTTTGTTGGTTTCGGAATTAAATCGGCTGTATTTCCATTGTATTTTTGGTTGCCATCGGCTTATCATACGCCACCTTCGGCTATTGCAGCTATATTTGGAGGATTGCTTACAAAAATGGGAATCTACGCTATGTTACGTGTATTTACCGTAATTTTTCAGCCCGATTCTTTCACCCTTGTATTATTTTCAGTAATTGCGGTTTTAACCTTGATTACAGGCGCGTTGGGAACGATTAACAAACGTAGTTTCCGCAGAATTTTATCGTATTTAATCATTTGTCATATTGGGTACCTTATTGCAGGGTTAAGTTTAAATACCGAATTGGCTTTTATTGCGATTGTATTTTACCTTATTCACGATGTAATTGTAAAAAGTAATGTTTTTATGATTTCGGGCGTTATTTTAAAAATGCGCGAAACGGTTGATATTACTCGTTTGGGAAGTTTGCTAAAAGATTATCCTAAGTTTTCACTTGTGGCTGCATTGGTCTTGTTTTCTTTGGTAGGTATTCCGCCATTATCGGGTTTTTGGCCAAAAATATACTTTTTTCAAGAATCGTTCAAACAGGAAAACTATATATTGCTGGCAGCTTTAATTGTGGCAAGTTTTGTAACGCTGTTTGTAATAGTGCGTATTTGGGCAGAAGCTTTCTGGAAAGAATCACCTAAGCCAATAACCGAAGAAATCGATCATTTTGCCCCTTTTTCACTTTCGGGTAAAATAGCATTAATAGCCCCAATTGTATGCTTGGCTGCCGTATCTTTATTAATAGGATTTAATGCCAACAGCGTAATTAAATTATCGTCAAAAGCGGCTTATGAAATGAAGCATCCCGAAATTTACATTAATAACGTATTAGGTCCAAAAGAATAATTATGTTACAAAATTTTTTATTAAACATATTGCTTACATTTGTTTGGGTTGCATTAACCGGACAGCTAGACTATGCTAATTTTGTTTTTGGTTACACGTTGGGCTTCTTTATTTTATGGATGGTAAACCGATCGGTTAAAGCAAATACCGAATACTTTTACAGAGTTCCTAAAATATTTGCTTTTATACTGATGTTCTTCTACGATTTGTTAAAAGCAAATTTCGAGGTAATGAAAGATGTTGTTACACCAAATTACAACATGAAACCTGGTATTATTAAATATGAAATGGCTGCTAAAACCGATTTTGAAATTACCATGTTGGCAAATATGATTGCCCTTACACCGGGAACGGTAGTGGTAGATCTGTCTAAAAATAAAAAATTCATGTACATTCATGTAATGTATCTTTCAGATAAAGAAGAATTTATTAAAAATTTAAGTAATAGGATTGAACGCAAACTATTAGAAATTATTCGATAATATGACGGTTGAAAATTATATAGTTTACATTGTAATGCCCATAATTTGTTTGGCAATTCTTTTTATAATTCTCAGGTTTATAAAAGGTCCGCAGGTAGTTGATAGGGTAGTAGCGCTCGATCTGCTTATCACGGTAGGTGTAGCATTTATTACACTTTTCAGTATTGTTGTGAATAACCCTATGTTTTTAGAAGAAGCCATGATTATGGCACTTATTGCCTTTTTAAGTACCGTTGCCTTTTCGTATTACATATTTAAAAGAAAAAAAGATGAATGATATTTTAATAATGATTTTTAGTACGTTAGGAGCTGTTTTTATATTAATTGCATCATTTGGCGTATTTAAAATGCCCGATTTTTATTCACGGTTATCGGTTACCATAAAAGCAGCAACTTTAGGCATTGGCTGTATTTTAATTGCAGCGGTTTTATACTTTTCAGATTTTTCTGTTACCACCAAAGCCATCGCAATTATGTTTTTTTTATTGATAACATCACCGGTTGCAGGTTTTTTAATTAGTAAGGTAGCATATATCACCGGGACAAAACTATGGAAAGATTCTATTATTGATGAATTAAAAAACGATCCCGACAGTAATTGTATCAACACCGTGTTGCCAAAAGATAAAGTAAAGAAAGAATAATATTTTAAAAATATTCTCTTAATACAGCAAACGTATTTTTGTAAAAAATTAATTATGAAATACGTTTTTATACTGCTTTTAGTCACCTGTAATGTAATGGCGCAAACTATGAATACTAAAGTAATTGCACACCGTGGTGCCTGGAAAGAATTTAATTTGCCGCAAAATTCTATTGCAGCATTAAAAAAATCGATTGAGGTAAAATGTTTCGGAACAGAGTTCGATGTGCATTTAACCAAAGATAATATTGTTGTTGTTAATCATGATCATGATTTTTACGGATTGAATATAGAAACAACCAATTACAGTGATTTATTGATAAAAAAGCACGCTAACGGCGAGAAACTACCTACGTTAAATGATTTTTATTTGGTTGGATTGCAACAAAACGATACAAAATTGATTTTAGAGGTTAAAACTTCTGCAATCGGTGGAACTCATAGAACTAAAAAACTAATTGATGTTATTGTAAATGAACTTCCTTATAATGCAAATGCCAAAAATTTAGAATTTATTTTGTTTGATTTTGATTCGGCTGTGTATCTTAAAAACAAACTTCCTGATTTTTTTGTTCATTACTTGGAAGGAGATAAAACGGCAGCTCAAATTCAAGAATCTGGTTTAAACGGAATGGATTATAACTACCATTTACTTTTAGCCGATAAAAATATCCTTACAGAATTTAAAAATTCAAACTTAAAAACCAATTCTTGGACAGTGAACGATTTGGAAATAGCAAAAGAATTTATGGCGCAAGGAATTGATTGCATAACAACAGATTATCCGCAGTTTTTTTTAGAAAACGGTTTATAAGTATTACATGAGAAAATACTGTTAAGTACAGACCTCACAGGTTTTTAAAACCTGTGAGGTCTGTACTAATAACTTATATCTTTATTAAGATGATTCTTTTAACAACTCCTGTAATTCAACCATACCGTTTGATGCTTTTTTAGGAATAATTTTTATGTTTTTTCTAAAATAACTTGTATCAGCAGGCTTTAAATCAATATAAAAAAAGTGTTGGGCTTTATGGGCATAATCAATTAAACCAGCCGCAGGATATACTTGCAGTGAAGTTCCTATCACAACCAAAATATCGGCTTTTTCAATTATTTTTACGGCATTTTCAATTTCGGGAACTGCTTCGCCAAACCAAACAATATGTGGTCGCAATTGATGGTTTTGTTCATTGGTTGTTCCTTCTAAAATATCGGTTTTCCAATCGTAAATAAGGTTTTCATTTACAACGCTTCGTGCTTTTAAAAGTTCGCCATGTAAATGAATAATTTTTTTACTGCCTGCGCGCTCATGTAAATCATCAACATTCTGCGTAATAACGGTTACATTAAATTGTTCTTGCAAATTGGCAATTATTTCATGGGCTTTATTTGGTTTAACTTCCAACAACTGCTTTCTTCTTTGATTGTAAAAATCTAAAACCAATGCCGCATTTTTCTCAAAACCTTCAAAACTGGCAACTTCCATAATGTCGTGTCCTTCCCACAAACCGTCTGCATCTCTAAAGGTTTTAATTCCACTTTCTGCCGAAATTCCGGCTCCGGTTAAAAAAACTAAATTTTTCATTGTATTTACAAATAGTATCTTTGCTACTAATTTAATTAAATGCCATGAATTTATCAGAATTATATATAAATAAAGAGTACCAACGTTTTTTAGAAGATTTTGTTACCGAAAACAGAAGACAAAGATTTGATGATGTTTTAAAAAATAGAACCAAACATTTTTGTATTGCCGTAGAAGATGTGTATCAGCTACACAATACCAGTGCTGTAATGCGCAGTTGCGAGGTATTTGGTATTCAGGATTTACACATTATTGAACAAAAATTTAGTAAAACTATTGATAAGGAAATTGCCATGGGTGCCGAAAAATGGGTAGATATTTACCAACATTCCTCAACTTTTAATTGTTTAAAGAGCCTAAAAGATAAAGGATACCAGATTGTTGCCACTACGCCGCACGCAGACGCACATTTTTTAGATGCATTTGATGTAACGAAACCATCGGCTATTTTCTTTGGAACTGAAAAAGATGGACTTTCAAAAGAAATTATGGATCAGGCTGATACTTTTATTAAAATTCCAATGTATGGTTTTACAGAAAGTTTAAATATTTCGGTTTCGGCTGCTATTGTAATAAACAGTATTACCAACAAACTGCGTGGTTCTGCGATTAATTGGAAGCTTTCTGAAGAAGAACTTATGGCAAAAAAAATAGACTGGATGCGTAAATCAATTAAAGATATCGATTTTATTACCGAACGTTTCCTTGCAGAAAACAACAGATAAAAAAAGTGGGTTTACCTAAATAAACCCACTTTAATAACCAAAAAAAACACTTATGAAAAACTCAAAAATTCTAAAACATTCTTTTTACTTGTCCTGTAGTAGATGAGTTATAGTACAAATGTACATTGTTTTTTTTATTACGCAAGTGTATTCTAATATTTTTTTGTTTTATATCGGTAAATTATTCTTTTTTGTCGGTTAAAAATTGTAAAACAGTGTTTTTATAGGTATCGCCAATAGGAAATTCTTGGTCGTTTATAAAAACAAACTTGCTTTGTACCGATGTTATTCTTTGAATAGGTATAATAAACGAACGGTGAATGCGTAAAAATTCGGTTGCTGGTAACTGTTCTATAATATTTTTCATTGACATACGTGCTACAATTTTTGTTTTCTCGGCTATATGTATCTGAACATAATCGTCTAAACCTTCAATATATAAAATGTTTTTCAGGTATATTTTATTCAGTTTGTAATCGGCACGTATTAATATAAAAGGATCTTCTGTTGCTGTATAAGGCAGTTGTTTCAGTTTTTTTACTTTTTCTATTGCTATTTCAAAACGTTCGTAAGCAATGGGTTTAAGCAAATAATCTACAGCATTAACGTTAAAACCTTCTACAGCATAGCTGTCAAAAGCGGTTGTGAAAATAACCAATGGTTTGTTTTGTAACGATTTGTAAAAAGATACACCATCTTTTTCAGGCATTTGAATGTCTAAAAAAATTAAATCGACAGGGAAATTCTCTAGATAATTCACGGCTTCTTGTTGCGATGTAAATGTTTTTTCAAGTACTACATCACTGTTTTTATTACATAAATGCTCTAAAATTGTTAATGCCAGCGGTTCATCATCTATTGCAATTGCTTTAATCATTTTAAAATTATGTTTAGTTTTACGTTATAATGACTGTCATTATTATCAATTTCTAATTTGTAGCTGTTAAGATACAAAATATCCAGACGTTTTTGGGTATTGCTGATACCTGTTTCGGTTTTTTCCAATTCGCTGATATTTTTTGCAACTTTTTTATTACTTGTTTCAAGCGTAACTTCGTTTTCATTAACATTTATATGAATCTTAATCACTACATTTTCGGTTTGATTTACACCATATTTAAAACAATTTTCAATAATTGGAATAAAAAGCAATGGGGCAATGGTTTGATTTGTAACATTGCCTATAATTTGATAATCGATTGTGGTATTGCTTGTTAACCGAAGTTTTTGCAGATCGATATAATCAGAAATATAAGCTAATTCACTTTTTAACGATACTTTTTCTTTGGAACTTTCGGTTACTACATAACGCATGATCGACGATAGTTTTAAGATTGAATTAGGTGCTTCGTCTGATTTTACCAACGATAACGCATACAACGAATTTAAAGTATTAAACAAAAAATGTGGGTTTATTTGCGCTTTTAAATACGACACTTCGCTTTTTAACATGTCTTGCTGCATGCTGTTTATGTATTGATTGTTTTTTAATAAGATACCTATCGATAAAGCCAGATAAAACTGATACGCATTTTTATCTATTAAAAACTCCATATAAAAAGGCATCTCGGGTCTAAAACCTCTTCCTTTATAACCGGCAGGATTTTGGGCTGTTAAGGCATCGTGAATTTGTTTGTTGGTAATTATTAAATCGGGAAGTTTAACCGCTACAATCAAAAAAACGATTGAAACAATTATAAATAACAAATACTTTTTTTTATGATATAGGTAGGGAACAAACAGAAAATAGTTTAAATAAAAATAGATCACTATTATTAGGGTTTCTATACATCGTTTGTAAAAAAGCAGCGAATTAAAAAAAGACGGATTGTTTTGTAAATCAGGAGATGTAATAAACGGTATTCCAAAGAATAAAATAGAAACAACTAATACTATGGCGGTTTGCCTTTGCTTTTTAAACATACTTGTAATTTATAATATCAAATATAAATTAAATAATGGAACCAATAAATTTATTGAGGTTAAGCAATGCTTTTTAAAAGAAAAGAGGCTAAACAATGTAGCCTCTTAATGTTATTTTTTAATTAAACCTAATTCAATTAAACGCTCGGTTAAAAATTCGCCGGCTGTAATGTCCTCATATTTTTTAGGGTTATTTGCATCGATACAGTTCTCTAAACAGTTCAATGGCATTTCACTGACAGGGTGCATAAAAAACGGAATAGAAAAACGCGAAGTTCCCCATAATTCTTTTGGTGGGTTAACAACCTGGTGTATGGTAGATTTTAACTTGTTGTTGGTATGGCGCGATAGCATATCGCCTACATTAATTACCAATTCGTCATCGGCAGCAATGGCATCAATCCATTCGCCATTGTGGTTTTGTACCTGTAAACCTTTACCTTGTGCGCCCATTAATAACGTAATAAGGTTAATATCGCCATGTGCAGCTGCACGAACGGCATCTTTAGGTTCGTTAACTATAGGCGGGTAGTGTATTGGTCGTAATATAGAATTTCCGTTCTTAACAAAATCGTCAAAATAAAATTCGTTCAAACCTAAATACAAAGCCAAAGCACGTAACACGTAAACGCCTGTTTTCTCGAGCATTTTGTAGGTTTCTTTTCCTGTTGAATTAAATTCGGGAAGTTCGTTAACGGTAACATTTTCAGGGTATTCTTTTGCCAATTTATCGTTGTTTTCAACATACTGACCAAAATGCCAAAATTCTTTTAAATCGCCCGTTTTTCTCCCTTTGGCAGATTCTTTTCCAAACGAAACATATCCTCTTTGACCGCCAATTCCAGGAATTTCGTATTTTTCTTTAACTTCTAAAGGTAAAGTAAAGAAACTGCGAACCTGTTGATACAGTTTTTCTACAAGTTCATCACTTAAAAAGTGTCCTTTTAATGCTACGAAACCAATTTCTTCGTAAGCTTTACCGATTTCATTTACAAATTTTTGTTTGCGTACCGGATCATCCGATAGGAAATCACGCAAGTCAACACTAGGTATATTCTGCATTTTTAATACTTTAGGCTCAAAGTTACATAATTATACAGAATTTTTAAAAATTAGGTAATTGTTTTTTTAAATGCCATATTTATTATTTGCGAAATACTGTCTCTTATGCGTTGTTCACCATCTGGTGTATTTAGATCTATACCACAAAACAAGCTGCCGTTGGTTTTTCCGTGAAGTACCAAATAGTATATACCTGCTACCAATATTGCCAATATACCGCGAATATCTAGGTTGGAATTTTTAAACTGCGGATCGATAATTTTAAACATTTCTTCGCCAATTAGTTCACGTTCATCAGATAAATGTCTCAAAAAAGCTCTATTTTCACTTACACTCCAAAGCATAATACGTTGTAAAACTTCATCATCTAACAATGCCTGAAACTGAAATTGTAAAAAACCACTCATATCTTCTTCTTTAAGACCATCAGTAAAGGTTAATAAAGTATTAATAGAATCGGCTGCTTTAAATTTCCAAAAATCGCGTTGGGAAATATATTCTTCTATTAAATTATCGAGACTGCCAAAGTAGGTCCATACCAAACTTTTATCAATACCAGCTTCTTTTGCTATGGTAGATGCATTTAAACCGGTGTAGCCTTTTTTCATTAAAACCTTACCAACCGCCTGTATCATTTTTACTTTGGTGCGTTCTTTATCTCTTAATTTTCCAGAAGTTCGTTTTCTACCTTGCGATTCTTCTTCCATAACTTACAATAATTGAAAATGTTAAGCAAAAATAAATAAAAAAACTGACTCATATTTCTATAAGTCAGTCTTTCTCTATAACAACATTCTAATTTAAAGTAAAAATAAAATAAAGTTAAAGTTTTTTAAGAGTGTTTTATTATTGATTAGCAGCAAATTTAAGTTTATTTTTTTATTATGCAAAAAAAAATTCACTATATAGTGAATAAAATATTTTTAATGCTTACATAAATAAATTCATTACTTTTAGCTCAAAAATATTTACAACCATTTTTTATGCAAAGTCCAGTTCAAATTTTATCTCAAGAAATACTTTTAGATTTATATAAAAAATTATTGAAACCCAGACTTATCGAAGAAAAAATGCTGATTCTTATCCGTCAGGGCAAAGTATCAAAATGGTTTTCGGGTATGGGGCAAGAAGCCATAGCTGTTGGTGTAACATCTGTTTTGCATACCGATGAATACATTCTGCCAATGCACCGTAATTTAGGTGTTTTTACCAGTAGAAACATTCCTTTAAGTCGACTTTTTTCTCAGTGGCAGGGAAAACCTAACGGATTTACAAAAGGACGCGATCGTTCGTTTCACTTTGGTACGCAAGAATTCAATATTGTGGGTATGATTTCGCATTTGGGACCACAATTGGGTATTGCCGATGGTATTGCACTTGCACATAAATTACGAAAAGAAAACAAAATAACAGCTGTTTTTACAGGTGAAGGTGCCACTTCTGAAGGTGATTTTCACGAAGCGTTAAACGTTGCCTCTGTTTGGGATTTACCTGTTATGTTCATTATTGAAAACAATGGGTATGGCTTATCAACACCAACGCGCGAACAATACAAATGCGAAAATTTAGCCGATAAAGGCATTGGTTACGGAATAGAAAGTCATATCATTGACGGAAATAATATTTTAGAAGTTTACACGAAACTTTCAGAAATAGCCGACGACATGCGTCAAAATCCACATCCGGTTTTAATTGAAATGAAAACGTTTAGAATGCGCGGACATGAAGAGGCGAGTGGTACTAAATACGTTCCGCAAGAATTATTTGATGAATGGAAAATTAAAGATCCAATTGTTCGTTTTAAAAATTATTTGGTTGAAATGGGTATTTTATCAGAAGAAGAAGATGCACAGTTTAGAAAAGAAATTAAAGACGAAATTGATACACATTGGAAAATTACACAAGACGAAGCTGGTTTGGAAGCCGATCTGGATACCGAACTAAATGATGTGTACAAACCATACGAATACCAACACTTTGAAGCATCTACCGAAACAAAAAATATCCGCTTTATTGATGCTGTTTCAGAAGGATTAAAACAATCGTTTGAACGTCATGAGAATTTAATCATCATGGGGCAAGATATTGCCGAATACGGTGGTGCTTTTAAGGTTACCGAAGGTTTTGTTGATGCTTTTGGTAAAGATCGCATACGAAATACACCCATTTGTGAAAGCATTATTGTATCAGCCGCAGCAGGTTTATCAATAAATAAATATAAGGCAGTGGTTGAAATGCAATTTGCCGATTTTGTTTCCACGGGGTTTAATCCTATTGTAAATTTATTGGCAAAACAACATTACCGTTGGGGCGAACATGCCGATGTTGTGGTGCGTATGCCTTGTGGCGCTGGTTCGGGTGCCGGACCTTTCCATTCACAAACAAACGAAGCGTGGTTTACTAAAACTCCGGGATTAAAAGTGGTTTATCCTGCTTTTCCTGTTGATGCTAAAGGATTGATGAATACCGCAATTAACGATCCAAATCCAGTGATTTTCTTCGAGCATAAAAACTTGTATCGAAGCAAAACACAAGATGTTCCTGCAAATTACTATACCATTCCTTTTGGCGAGGCAGCACTTGTGAAAGAAGGAAACAATGTTACTGTTATTTCATACGGCGCGGGAGTTCATTGGGCTTTAGAAACGTTGGCAAACAACCCAGATATTTCTGCTGATTTAATAGATTTGCGAACATTACAGCCATTAGATTACGAAACCATTAAAAAATCGGTGCAAAAAACAAATAAAGTAATTATTTTACAAGAAGATACGTTGTTTGGCGGTATTGCCAGTGATTTATCGGCTTGGATTATGGAAAATTGTTTTGAATTTTTAGATGCGCCTGTAAAACGCGTAGCAAGTATTGAAACACCTATTCCTTTTATGGATAATTTAGAAGCGCAATATTTGCCTAAACAGCGTTTTGAAAAAGAATTATTACTACTTTTGCAGTATTAAACAAACACACAACAAAGAATGAAAACCATCACTTCATCGAACTTTAATTTTCCGGGACAAAAATCTGTTTACAAAGGAAAAGTACGCGAAGTTTATAATATTAACGACGATTTATTGGTAATGATTGCTACCGACCGTTTATCGGCTTTTGATGTAATTATGCCTAAAGGAATTCCATATAAAGGACAAATTTTAAATCAAATTGCATCAAAATTTATGCAGTTAACAGAAGATGTCGTTCCTAATTGGTTGGTTGCTAACCCAGATCCTAATGTAGCAGTTGGTTATTTGTGCGAACCTTTTAAGGTAGAAATGGTTATTCGTGGGTATTTATCAGGTCATGCAGCACGTGAATATGCAGAAGGAAAACGTGTTTTGTGTGGTGTTGAAATGCCCGCTGGTATGAAGGAAAACGATAAATTTCCAACGCCAATCATTACACCAACTACCAAAGCAGCTGTTGGTACACATGACGAAGATATTTCGCGTGAAGAAATTTTAGCTCAAGGCATTGTTTCTAAAGAAGATTATGAAGTTTTGGAAAAATACACGCACGCATTATATCAACGCGGAACTGAAATAGCTGCATCTCGTGGTTTAATTTTGGTTGATACAAAGTACGAATTCGGTAAAACAAAAGACGGTAAAATTGTGTTGATTGATGAAATTCATACACCCGATTCTTCTCGTTATTTTTATGCAGAAGGATATCAAGATCGTCAGAATAACAACGAAGCTCAAAAACAATTATCAAAAGAATTTGTGCGTCAGTGGTTAATTTCAAACGGTTTTCAAGGGAAAGACGGTCAGCAGATTCCTGAAATGACAGATGAGTACATTGAAACAGTTTCAGACAGATATATAGAATTATATGAAAACATCATTGGTGAAAAATTTGAAAAAGCCGATGTTTCAAATATCGAAGAACGTATCGAAAAAAATGTGAATGCTTTTTTGGCATCTTATAAAAAGTAATTAATAATTGTTATTAACCCGTTGGGTGTAATTATTTCCACCACATAGAAACATAGATTTTTCTTATGTTTTTAAAAGATTATGATAGACGTTTTACTTTTCACATAGCAAACTATGTGAAAAATAGTATTATTTTCTATCCCATCTTTACCAATTAGTTATAATTCTATGCGCCTATGTGGTTAAATTTTTTTTATTTTGAATTACACCCAACGGGTTGTTATTAGTAATAACTTACACTTTGTCATTCTGAAAGAAACGTAGTGGAGTGAAGAATCTTAAGATAATCAATTAAATTCCTCCTTACATTCTGTACTGAGCTCGTCGAAGTATCGGAATGACAAAATATCGAATTTTGTAGGTAAATCATAAAAATAAAACTATGAGTATTATTCCCGCATTACAGTGGCGTTACGCTACCAAAAAAATGAACGGCGAAAAGGTTTCTCAAAAAAATATAAACAGTATTTTGGAGTCGGCACGTTTAGCGCCGACTTCTTCTGGTTTACAGCCATTTGAAATGATTGTAATATCAAACAAGGCTTTAAAAGAAAAAATAAAGACAATTGCTTACAATCAATCACAAATTATAGATTGTTCACATTTAATTGTTTTTGCTGCTTGGAGTCATTATTCGGTAGATCGCATCAATCATTATTTTGATCATTACGAAAAAGAACGCGATTTACCCAAAGGATTTTCTGAAGATTACAAAAACGGAGTAACCAAGCAGTTGACTTCTATGACTTTGGAACGACAGTTTGAACATGCCGCCAGACAGGTTTATATTGCTTTGGGAATGGCGTTGACAGAGGCCGGTGCTTTAGAAGTTGATTCGATACCAATGGAAGGTTTTGTAAATCATGAATTAGATCTTTTGTTAGATTTAGAGGCAAAAGGTTTAAAAAGTGTAGTAATTATGCCCGTAGGTTACCGCGATGCAGAAAATGATTGGCAGGCAGAACAAAGAAAAGTACGCAAAAGCGTTGAAGATATGATTACATTTATTGATTAATTTAATTCTGAATCATGAAAAATTTAAAAGCTTTATTTATTGTGTTTTTTATTTCTTTTTCAGCTGTAATGAATGCACAAAGCAAAAAATCGGAGAAGGCGGTAATTAAAACAAATATTGTTTGCGATCATTGCAAAGCCTGTGAAACCTGCGGAAAGATGTTTCAGACAGAAATGCTGAAAATAAAAGGTGTAAAAATGTATGAGTTAAATGAAGAAAAAGAAACCATTACGGTTTACTTTAATCCTAAAAAAACAAATTTACAAAGTATAAAAACTGGTATTTCTAAATTAGGTTTTGATGCCGATGAAATAAAAGCCGACCCAATTGCCTACGAAAATTTAGATGGTTGCTGCAAATCATAAATAAAAATCTGTAAAAAACAGAAGAGGATGTCTAAAGCCTAAAATTTTCAAGCGGAACTTGATTTTCATTAGGTACTTTTTAGACAACCTCTTTTTTAATTATACTAGGTGATACAAAGATTGTAGCGTTCAATTATTCATCCTCCTCATCAATTAAGTCGCCTACTTCGTCAATATCATCAAAATTTGCTTCTACTAAAGCATAACGTGCTTTTTCTTCGTCTTCTTCAAATACAAAAATGTGTACGGCTTTATCTGCCGATCCAAAGCCTGCGGTAATTGCAGATTCTATATCGTTACGTTCTACAAACAATATATTGTTTTCTGCTAACGTATGTTTTACTGCCATAGCCATAATTGCGCTACCAGCAAAAATTTCTACATGTTTTTGATCCATATTTTTTTATTTTGAAGATACTTAAATTTAAAATAATCTGCAATAAAAAAACGCCTTAATTTCTTAAGACGTTTTACAAATTTTTTATTCTTGATTTCTAAAAACTAAATGATCTTCAAAACTATCTAACAAAATAATACTGTCGGTTTTGATTTTTCCTGCAAGAATTTCTTTAGATAATTGATTTAAAACTTCGCGCTGAATAACCCTTTTTACTGGTCGAGCACCAAAATGCGGATCAAATCCTTTTTTAGATAGATAACTAATTGCTTCTGGTGTAGCATCCATCGTAATGTGTTGTTGCGCTAACATTTTAAACACTCCTTTTAATTGAATGCTTACAATTTGTTCAATATTACCTGCTGTTAAAGGTGTAAACATGATGATTTCATCGATACGGTTTAAAAATTCTGGGCGAACCATGGTTTTTAACTGATTTAAAACTTCCTCTTTTGCATTTTCAGCAGCAACATCGGTTGGGTTGTTATCAAATTGATCTTGAATAATCTGACTTCCCATATTTGATGTCATGATGATGATGGTGTTTTTAAAATCAGCTAATCGCCCTTTGTTATCTGTTAATCGACCTTCATCTAAAACCTGCAATAAAATATTAAAGGTATCTGGATGTGCTTTTTCAATTTCATCAAGCAAAATAACCGAATAAGGTCTTCTGCGAACAGCCTCGGTTAATTGTCCGCCTTCATCATAACCCACGTATCCTGGAGGCGCGCCAACCAATCTGCTAACGCTGTGACGTTCAGAATACTCGCTCATATCAATTCGGGTCATGGCGTTTTCGTCATCAAATAAATATTCTGCTAACGCTTTTGCCAATTCGGTTTTTCCAACTCCTGTTGTTCCCAAAAATAGAAACGAACCAATAGGTTTTTTAGGATCTTGTAATCCCGAACGACTTCTACGAACGGCATCTGAAATGGCTTCAATTGCTTCTTCCTGACCCACCACGCGTTTGTGTAATTCGGTTTCTAAATTCAATAACTTTTCTCTGTCGCTTTGAATCATTTTAGTAACCGGAACTCCTGTCCATTTCGCCACCACATCAGCAATATCCTCATAAGTAACCTCTTCTTTAATTAAAGTTTGCCCTTTCTGATTTTCCTCTAACTGCTTTTGATATTCAGCTAATTTAGCTTCGGCATCTTGAATTTTTCCATAGCGAATTTCGGCAACCTTACCATAATCTCCGTTACGCTCGGCACGTTCAGCCTCTAATTTAAATTCTTCAATGTCCGATTTGATGTTTTGAATGTTGTCAACCACATCTTTTTCAGATTTCCATTTAGAAAAAATTTGATTGCGTTCTTCTTTTAAGTTCGCCAAATCAATACCCAAAGCTTTTAATTTTGATTCATCATTCTCACGTTTAATCGCCTCAATCTCAATTTCCAATTGCATTATTTTTCTGTCCAAAACATCTAATTCTTCAGGTTTTGAATTGATTTCCATACGCAGTTTCGATGCCGCTTCGTCCATTAAATCAATGGCTTTATCTGGTAAAAATCGGTTCGATATATAACGTTGCGATAATTCAACCGCGCCAATAATTGCTTCGTCCTTGATACGGACTTTGTGATGTGTTTCGTATTTTTCCTTGATTCCACGTAGAATCGAAATAGCACTTTCGGTATCGGGTTCTTCAATGATAACCTTCTGAAAACGACGTTCTAACGCTTTGTCTTTCTCGAAATATTTCTGATATTCGTCTAAAGTTGTGGCACCAATGGCTCTTAATTCGCCACGAGCCAAAGCTGGTTTCAAAATATTTGCCGCATCCATAGCGCCTTCGCCACCTCCGGCACCTACTAACGTGTGGATTTCATCGATAAAAAGAATAATGTTACCATCGGATGTTGTTACTTCTTTCACTACCGATTTTAAACGTTCTTCAAACTCACCTTTATATTTTGCACCTGCAATTAATGCACCCATATCTAAAGAAAATACCAATTTATCTTTTAAATTTTCGGGTACATCGCCCTGAACAATTCTGTGTGCCAAACCTTCGGCAATTGCAGTTTTACCAACACCTGGCTCACCAATTAACATAGGATTGTTTTTGGTACGGCGGGTTAAAATCTGTAATACTCTGCGGATTTCTTCATCACGACCAATCACTGGATCCAGCTTGCCATCGTTCGCTAATTGATTTAAATTTTTAGCATATTTATTCAATGAATTGTAAGTATCTTCTGCCGATGCCGATGTTACTCGTTCGCCTTTGCGCAATTCGTTTATGGCTGCGTCGATCTGTTTTTCTGTAACTCCGTTCGATTTTAAAAAGCTTGCTATTTTACTGTTCGATTTAAAGATCGACAAAAATAAATGCTCAATAGAAACATATTCGTCATTTCTTTTTTGGGCAATAGCTTGGGCATCGTTTAACGCATTATTTGCTTCGCGCGATAAACTAATTTGTCCGCCTTGTACTTTTGCAAACGATTCAATAATTTGATCGTTTTGAGTTTTTAGTTGCTCAATATTAACACCTACTTTTTTTAAAATAAAAGGCGTAACGTTTTCATCTATTTCTAAAATAGCTTTTAGCAAGTGTTCGTTTTCAATTTGCTGTTGACCGAACGTTTGTACCAAAACTTGAGCTTGTTGTAGTACTTCTTGCGATTTAATGGTGAAATTATTTAAGTTCATATATTTTGACAATTTTTTGTGTTGTTACTCGAGTAATTTCAAATGATGTTCCAATTGTTGTTTAATGACTATTTGACTTGTTTTTTATGAATTTCTAAACAAACAATGACAAAATGTCTTGTTTTTATTGTTTTAAAGATTGATTTTATGCAAGAACGTCTTATCTTTGTTTATAAAATTACGAATATGAATTGGAAGGTTTTAGAACATACAGATCAAATTGATAAGATAATTAACGAATCTTGGAATAAAACTGTTTTAATTTTTAAACACAGCACGCGTTGTATCATCAGTAAAATGGCATTAAAGAATTTTGAAAGTGATTTTTTACTGCATGATGTTATTGACGCATATTATTTAGATTTAATTACATATAGAGATATATCTAATAAGATTTCGGATGTATTTTCAGTTGAACATCAATCACCACAAATTTTATTGATTAAAGATGGAGTAGTGGTGTATAATGAATCGCACGAAGGGATTGATGCGAATGTTTTGAAGGATTATCTTGAATTTTAAAGCAAATTACAATCATAATGGAAAACAATCTCGTAAAAGAACAAGAGCAATTAATATCAAAAAAAATAGGATATGAAGCAATGCTTTATGTACTAGATGAATATTATAAAAATAGTGGATCAACTGATTTAACAGATATAATTAGTGGAGGTGAATATTGGAAGGGAGAAAATAGACCTGTTGATTTAGCTTTTTGGTATTATTGGATAGAAGCTATTGAGAAAGTAAGGCGTGATGGTCCCATGTTTAAACAATTAACTTTATAAAAATTCTATAGAATTTTTAATTTTCTGAACAAAAAAATCCGACTAACTTGTCGGATTTTCTGTATTTTGATTATTCTGATAATAATTTTGATGTGATGCAAATTCGTTGGCAGTTTCAACCTTTTTGTAAGCTTCCACAATTTTCTTAACCAAACGGTGGCGTACAATATCTTTATCGTCTAAAAACACAAAACCAATACCTTCTACACCTTCTAAAATACGAAGTGCTTCGCGTAAGCCCGATGTTACTTTTCGTGGTAAATCAACCTGACCAGGATCTCCTGTAATAATAAATTTGGCATTTTTACCCATACGTGTTAAAAACATCTTCATTTGTGAATGGGTGGTATTTTGTGCTTCGTCTAAAATTACAAAAGCATTATCCAATGTACGTCCGCGCATAAATGCCAGTGGTGCAATCTGTATAATTCCTTTCAGCAAATAATCTTCTAAAGTAGTTGGTGGCAACATATCGCGCAAAGCATCATACAAAGGCTGCATGTACGGATCTAACTTTTCCTTCATATCGCCTGGTAAAAATCCTAAATTTTCTCCAGCTTCAACGGCAGGCCTAGTCAAAATAATACGTTTTACCTGTTTTTCCTTTAAAGCTTTAACCGCCAAAGCAACACCAGTGTAAGTTTTACCTGTTCCTGCGGGACCAATAGCGAAAACCATATCGTTTTTAAAAACCAAATCGACCAATTTTTGCTGGTTGGGTGTTGTTGCTTTAATCAGCTTTCCGCCTAAACCGTGAACCAAAATTTCGTCCGATTTATCCATTCGTTGCGGAACATCATCTTGAATTAACCGTTCAATAATGTTTTCGTTCAGCTGGTTGTACTTTTCGTAGTATTTTATAATACGTTCAAAACGTGATTCAAACTGATCTAAAATTTCAGCCTCACCATAAATTTTCACGGTGGTACCACGGGCTACAATTTTTAATTTTGGATACAGTTTTTTAATGGTTTCTAAATGTATATCCTGCGCACCCCAAAAATCTTTTGGAGTAATATGTTCTAGTTCTATGATTCTTTCGTTCAAAAGCTATTAGATTTAATTAAAAAAAATTAGTTTTGTATATCTCAAATCTAACAAAAATTATTAAAAAACACTAACAAAAAAAAAGTAATGTCAATTATTACATTAACAACAGATTACGGTATTAAAGATCATTTTGTTGCGGCGGTTAAAGGTAAAATTATTACCCAAATACCATCGGTGCAAATTGTTGACATTTCTCATTGCATTGATTTTTACAATATTGCAAATGCCAGTTATGTGTTGTATGGTGCATACAATAACTTTCCGCAGGGCAGTGTGCACATGGTTTTGGTAGAGGCTGAAATGTTCGATCAAACATCGTTTTTACTTACAAAATTTAACGGACATTATTTTTTAACAGCAAATAATGGCGCAATAACCTTACTGGCAACTGCCGATGACGATACTGAAATTGTAGATTTAATGGTTCCGAATGGTTGCAATGATACGGTTTCACTGTACACTTATGTTGCTAAGCAAATTTTTAACGGAGCAGATTTTAATAGTTTGGGATCGAAAATTAATTATAACGATTGTGAGCTTTTAATTGAACTTCGACCTAAAGTTGCCGATGATGAAAATTCGATCAGAGGTGCTGTTATTTATTTTGACCACTACGGAAACGCTGTTACAAATATTTCTAAAGAGTTGTTTGAACGTGCCAGAAAAGGTAGAAAATATGTGATTAATGCGGTGAAATACCGTATAAGCAGAATAAATGAATTTTACGCCGATTTTAATACAGAAAATAAACTGTTACGTGAATACGAAGGTGATATGTTGTTCATTTTTAATGACTTGGATTTTTTACAAATGTCCATTTATAAATCTGATTACGAAAACGTTGGAAATGCCAAAACCCTTTTTGGCGTATCGTACCGCGACACTGTTATTATAGAATTTACCGAATAAAAAATAGATATGTTTATTAGAATAGTTAAAATGAGTTTTCACCAAGAGAAAATTCCCTTTTTTTTAGAGCACTTTCACAGTGTTAAAATGAATATAAGAAATTTCCCAGGCAATAATTTTTTAGAAGTTTATCAGGATAAAAGTAACCCAAGTATCTTTTTCACTTATTCTATTTGGGATGAAGAAACCGATTTGGAAAACTATCGTCATTCAGATCTTTTCAAAGAGGTTTGGACATTTACAAAGGCGCTTTTTAATGATAAGCCCGAGGCGTGGAGTGTTGATAAATTAGTATCGTTACCATAATATGAAAGCTATATTATTACGCGAAATCAAATCGTTCTTTGGTTCGTTAACAGGCTATTTGGTCATTGCCGTATTTTTAATTTTAAATGGAATTTTCCTTTGGATTGTAGACGGGCAGTACAATATTTTACAAAGCGGTTATAACGATTTAACGCCGTTTTTTCAATTGGCACCTCTGGTTTTGCTTTTGCTGATACCTGCAATTACCATGAAAAGTATTTCAGACGAACGCAAACAAGGAACCATTGAATTGTTGGTAACCAAACCTTTAAGTTTAAACCAAATTGTTACAGGTAAGTTTTTAGGCGCATTTTTATTGGTTGTACTAGCAATTTTACCAACGGTTTTATACATCATTATTTTAAATCCGTACGGAATGCCGACAGGCAATATGGATTTAGGAAGTACATTGGGTTCGTATTTAGGATTAATGTTTTTAATTGCAGCTTATACAAGCATCGGAATTTTCTGTTCATCGTTATCAGACAATCAAATTGTAGCCTTTATTTTAGCGGTAATTATCTGTTTTATACTTTATTTAGGGTTCGATCAACTGGCAGAACTGCTCAAATCATCGGCAACACTAATAGAAAAATTCGGAATAAGTTATCATTTTAAAAGTATGAGTCGCGGTGTAATTGATACCCGAGATTTAATCTACTTTATTTCGGTAACCGTTTTCTTTTTAATGGCAACTGTGTTTAACCTAAAAAACGTGCGTAAATAATGAAAAAGCAAAAAAATATAAAATCGTTTTTAGGCATTGCTGCTGCATTAATTGTGCTGAATATTGCCGGAAATTATATTTTCCAAAGGCTCGATTTAACTTCCGATAAAAGATATACACTATCACAAGCAACCAAAAATGTACTGGGCAATGTTACCGAACCCGTTTTTATAGATGTTTATTTAGAAGGAAATTTTCCTGCCGAATTACGCAAGTTACAAACCGAAACCAAACAGTTATTAGAAGAATTCAATGCCCAGAACAGCAATGTTAATTTCTTGTTTGTTGATCCGTTAGCAAATGAAAACGAGGCTGATAAAATGGCAGAAAATCTTTTTGCAAATGGAATGAAACCCATTAATATTTCGGTAAACGATAAAGGTAAACAGTCGCAGGAAATGGTTTTTCCGTGGGCTGTTGCTACAAAAGGTGAAAATCATGCAAAAATTCAGCTGCTTAAAAATGCCATGACGGCTACAACCGAAGATAAAATTGCATCGTCTGTTCAACATTTAGAATACGCAATTACCGAAGCAATTCATAAGGTAAATACCGAAAAATCTAAAAAAATAGCCATAATTAAAGGAATTGGTGAACCAAATGATGTGTACCTTGCCGATTTTCTTCGCAGTTTAAAAGACAGTTATTTTATCGCACCATTTACATTAGACAGCGTTGCGGTAAATCCGCAAAAAACCTTAAAAGATTTACAAGGATATGATTTAGCAATCATTGCAAAACCAACAAAAGAGTTTAACGAAAATCAAATTCAGGTGTTGGATCAGTTTGTAATGAACGGCGGAAAATCAATCTGGATGCTAGATCAGGTTCAGGCAGATATGGACAGTTTGTACAATGCTACAAGCGAAATGTTGGTGTACCCGAAAGATCAAAGTTTAGGAGAAATGCTGTTTAAATACGGTGTGCGCGTAAACCCCGATTTGGTAAAAGACGAAATAGGATCGCCAATAAAACTGGCAGTTGGTCAGCAAGGCAGCGAAACTGTTTACGAAACCTTTAATTGGAAATTTGCGCCTTATGTTGTAAGTACATCAGCACATCCAATTGTAAATAATATCGATGTTGTAAAATTCGATTTTGCTAACAGTATAGATACGTTGAAAAACAATATCAAAAAAACGGTATTATTGTCGTCATCGCCTTATTCTGTAAAAGTAGGTACACCAAGTATTGTAAGTTTATCGAAAACCATTCAAGAGAAAATCGATCCTAAAACCATAAAAACACAATCTTTTCCGCTGGCTGTTTTGTTAGAAGGAAATTTTACATCGGTATTTAAAAACAGAATCGTTCCTTTTAAAACAGATAATTATCTTACCGAAGGAAAACCTACAAAAATGGTTGTTATTGCCGATGGCGATATCGTTAAAAATCAATTAGATCAAGATTTTCAACCAATGGAATTAGGTTACGATAAATGGACAAACACGTTGTACGGAAACAAAGAATTTCTTGTAAACGCTGTAAATTATCTGTTAGACGATAACGGATTAATTAATTTAAGAACCAAAGAAGTAAAATTAGCGTTGCTTGACAAAGAAAAAGTTTATGCTGATTATAACTACATTCAGCTAATAATTGTGGCTTTACCATTGGCTGTATTGGCTGTTTTTGGTTTTGTTTTTACTTTTTTACGCAAAAAGAAATACACAAAGTAGGTGTTTAATTTTAGTCTTTTTAGCTAATTACTATACAATTTAAAATTTTGCATAATTTGTAAAATGTAAATATTGTACATATATTTGTACAAATAAAAGTACAATATTATGTTGATTGCAAGTGTTTCTGAATTTAGAAAAGATATAAAATCGTATTTAGACAAAGTCGCGAAAAATTTCGAGACTTTAATTATTAATCGGGGGAAAGATTCTGGTATTGTTGTAATGTCATTAGAAGAATATAATTCACTTATGGCTACAAATTATGAACTTTCTTCACGAAAAAACGAATTGCGCTTAGATGCAGCAATTGAAAAATTGAAAATTGGAAAATCGTTTTCAAAAGATTTAATAGAAGAATAAATGAAATATACTTTTGTTGATGAATCTTGGGAAGACTATTTATATTGGCAAAAAACCGATAAAAAAAAATTAAAGCGAATTAATGATTTACTAAAAGACATTTCTAGAAATCCTTTTAACGGAATTGGAAAACCAGAACCTTTAAAACATAAATATTCTGGTTTTTGGTCACGTAGAATTGATGATGAACACAGATTAATCTACCAATATCAAGAAAACGAAATTCTCATTGCCAAATGTAGATTTCATTACGATTAAAAGTTCTTACTACATTTTAATACTTAAGGTAGTTCTGTTGTTATTTTGTTTAATTATAACAAGGTGTAGAGAAATATCTATCTGATAAAAAAATAGAGTTTTTTATGCGGTACTAAAGGTTAAAATAAAGTTTTATTTTTCGCTTTAAAAGAAATATATTTGTAAAAACCTGCCAACATAGGCATTAATAAAAATAAACGGATGAAATTTATTGTATCGAGCTCGTATCTATTGAAGCAATTGCAAGTTTTAGGAAGCGTTATTAACAGTAACAACACCTTACATATTCTTGATAATTTCTTGTTTGAACTTGATCAAAATCAATTAAAAGTATCGGCATCAGATTTGGAAACAACTATGACCGCTACTTTAGAGATTGAATCAACCAGTGAAGGATCTATTGCAGTTCCGGCACGTTTGTTATTAGAAACATTAAAAACGTTTCCTGAACAACCGTTAACTTTCACAGTGAAAGACAACAGTACTATTGAAATTAGTTCCGATTTAGGAAAATACGTTTTAGCATATTTACCAGGCGAAGAATTTCCTAAAGCAGAAATGCTAGAAGATCCGTCTACAGCACAAATTGGTGCCGAAATTTTATACACCGCAATCAGTAAAACCATTTTTGCAGCCGGTAACGACGATTTGCGCCCGGTAATGTCGGGTGTATATTTTCAGTTTGCACCAACAGGCGTAATTTTTGTTGCTACCGATGCACATAAATTGGTAAAATATTCAAGAACCGATGTTACAAGTTCGGCAGAAGCTAACTTTATTATGCCTAAAAAACCGTTGAATATTTTAAAGAATATTCTGGCAACATCAGACGCAGCAGTTTCTATTGAATACAACGATTCTAACGCAATGTTTAGTTTTGATAACTATACCTTAATTTGTAGATTGATCGATGGAAAATACCCAAATTACGAAGCGGTTATTCCAAAAGAAAATCCAAACAAACTGATTATTTCTCGTACACAGTTTTTAAGTTCGGTTCGTCGTGTAGCAATTTATGCTAATAAAACTACGCACCAAATTCGCTTAAAAATTGCAGGTACAGAATTAAATATTTCTGCAGAAGATATAGATTATTCAAATAAAGCCGACGAACGTTTAACATGTGATTATAAAGGCGATGATATGCAAATTGGTTTTAATTCACGCTTTTTAAGTGAAATGTTAACCAACTTACAGTCAGACGAAATTCAACTGGAAATGTCGTTACCTAACCGCGCTGGAATTCTAACTCCAATCGATGGTTTAGATGAAGGCGAAACAGTAACAATGCTTGTTATGCCGGTAATGTTGAATAATTAAGAGATTTCCTTAAATACTACTGTTCGGAAGATTACGAAGTCTAAAAAACATTGTAATAATTCGTTAATAAAACAAAAACCTCAATAGTTAAACGCTATTGAGGTTTTTGTTTTTTACAGTAATTTTTATCTGGAAAAATAGTTTTTATAATGCAACTCAAATAAGGGATAAATAAATTCAATTACAATGATTCTCGTCTAAAATATAGCAGATAAAATTTATTGAAAACTGAAATTGTAAGTGGTTTGTTTAATAAAGAAGAAAAAAAAAATCAACCCAAAGGTTGATAAAAAAGGCAAGCGACCTACATCGCACCGCTACAACCACATACCTTTGCTGCGTTCCCACCCTGGAGGAGTCTGCAGGAGCTGGTCGTGTAGGACTTGCCGCTGCAAATATACAAACAAATTATATTTAAGCAAGCCTTTTGTCAAATAAAAAAAGGGTTGTATAATTGTATAACTAATTAAATGAATCATGAAAAAATATAAATACTTAACAATCTTTGGTTTATCATTATTTTTTATTGCTTGTAATAAAGAAAAAAAAATCGAAAATAATTCTCTGTCTATCGATTTAGATAAACTTAAGCAAACATATACCTTAAAAGAAGACCTTACTTTACAACTAAAGAGTGATTCCGCAACTGAAATTGATTCTGTTCAATATTCCATTAACGATAAAAAAATTGGTTCGGTTAAAGCAAATGAGCTGTTTACTTATAATTTGTCAAATGCCAAACACGGTATTCAGAATATTAAGGCAGTGGCCTTCAGTAAAGGAGTAACCAATGAAGCAACAACCAAAATAGATGTGTTATCTAGCCTTCAGCCTACTTTTTATACGTACACTATCGTGAATACCTATCCGCACGATATAAAGGCTTATACACAGGGTTTAGAATTTTATGGCGATTTATTAATAGAAAGTACAGGTAATGGCGAAGGCATTGGAACAGGCACAAAAGGAAAATCGAGTATTCGTAAAGTAAACCCTAAAACAGGCGAAGTTGTAAAAATGAATGAATTAGACGATGTTATTTTTGGTGAAGGAGCTACTGTTTTAAATAATAAAATTTATCAGTTAACCTATAAAAACAAAGAAGCGTACGTTTACAATATAGAATCGTTGCAAAAAGAGAAAACATTGCCTTATTTTCAGAATATGGAAGGCTGGGGCTTAACCAACGATGGTACTAATTTATATATGACCGATGGAAGCGATCGCGTTTATAAAATAAATCCTGCTGATTTTAGTTTGATCGATTATTTTGTAGTGGCTACAAACCGTGGTACTGTCCCTTCTGTTAATGAATTAGAATGGGTAAACGGTGAAATTTACGCTAATTTTTATGGACAAGATGCTATTGGAATTTTTAATCCGATTGATGGAACTGTAAAAGCGGTGGTAGATTTAAAAGATTTAAAAAGTAAAGTTACACCACATGCAGATTTAGATGTTTTAAATGGAATTGCTTACAATAAAAAAACAGGAACGTTTTTTGTAACTGGTAAAAACTGGGATAAAATGTTCGAAATAAAAATAAACAACTAATTTAAAGCCACTTTTTAGTGGCTTTTTTTAATACACTACTTTTACAATACTGAACTACTTTTTTAGATAGCCTTTAAGCAATAATAGCGTATGAATATTACTTAAGTGTAGAATAAAATTCCTTACAATTATTATTTTTTAATAGTAACTTACCTTTATTATTAGCTGGAAAAAAACAGTTTCATTACTGTAATGTTTAAAACTTTTACAAAAAAACAATATTATTTAGAATAAACCGCAAGAACACAAAAAACATAATAATACTGTTTTTATTGTTATTAACTTCGTAATTTTGTACTGATACAAATAGTTATTATATGATGAATATTCCAGATTCTAGTAATCCTAGAGTCGTTATCATAGGTGGTGGATTTGCAGGAGTTGCATTGGCACAAAAATTAAAAAATAAAGACTTTCAGGTTGTTTTGCTAGACAAGCACAATTACCATAATTTTCAACCTTTAATGTATCAGGTAGCAACCGGCGGATTAGAGTCGGGATCTATTGCATACCCAATGCGTAAAATTATAAAAGAGCATAAAGAAGCTTTTTTTAGAATGACATTGGTTGAAAAAATCGATACAGAAAATAAAAAAGTAATTACAGATATTGGTACTATTTATTACGATTATGTTGTAATTGCAACCGGTTCTACAAACAACTATTTCGGTAATAAAGAAATAGAAAAAAACAGTATGGTAATGAAAACCATACCCGAAGCATTAAACATTAGAACGCTTGTACTTGAAAATTTCGAGTTGGCTTTGCAAACTAATGATGCCAAAGAACGTAAAGCACTTATGAATTTTGTAATTGTAGGTGCCGGACCAACAGGTGTAGAATTAGCTGGAGCTTTAGCAGAAATGAAAAAAGCGGTTTTTCCTAAAGATTATCCCGATTTGGATATTTCTATGATGGAAATTAACCTGGTGCAGGGATCCGATAAAATTTTAGATGCCATGTCTAAAAAATCTTCTAAAGCAGCCGAAAAGTTTTTAAAGGATTTAGGAGTGAAAATCCATTTAAAAACCATTGTAACTAATTACGACGGTAAAAAAGTTGAAACAAAAGATGGTTTATCGTTTGATACACATGCACTTATTTGGTCGGCTGGGGTTAAAGGTGCTCCGGTTGAAGGTACAGCTCAAGCTTTAGATCGTGCATCGCGTATCCGTGTAAACGAATTTAATCAGGTAGAAGGTTTTACCGATGTTTTTGCATTGGGCGATGTAGCTGCAATGTACGGTGAAAAATATCAGTATGGTCACCCTATGATGGCGCAACCTGCCATTCAGCAAGGTAATCTGTTGGCTGAAAATTTAGAACGTTTAGAAAAAAAGCAATCGCTTAAAAAATTTATATATAACGATAAAGGTTCTATGGCAACCATTGGTAGAAACAAGGCGGTTGTAGATTTGCCTAAACTACATTTTAATGGTGTCTTTGCCTGGTTTGTGTGGATGTTTGTTCACTTGTTTTCGCTGATTGGCTTTAAAAACAGAACATTGGTTTTTTGGAGCTGGGTTTATAACTACTTTGTTTTCGATCGTGAATCACGCGTAATCATTCGCCCATATCGTAAAAACCGAGATTTAAAACCACAGGATACTTAAATTTCAGAATATTTTTTGTTGTAATTAATCAGTAAATCAACAAATTTATTATAAGATTGAATCCCATCTTTTTGATTGTTTATTTTTAAAAACCTTCCATAAAGATGTTTAAAAAAATACGAAGAAACATTTCTTTTACTTAACCAAAATTGTTCGCTTTCTAATATATTTTGCTGAACGCCCACATTTAAACGGTTAAAAAGTATCTGATATGTTTCTTCGTTTTCATATCTGTACTGCTTCAAGCAATATTTCAACGCATATAAATTAGCAGCGTATTTAAACTTTAAATCGGTACTTTGCAACATTACTTTATATCCGTAAAAATTAGCTTCGGTTTCACTTGCAATTCCCAACTGATGTGCCATTTCATGTGCCACAGTAACAGGCATTCCAATGGTTGGAATTTGAATATTTAGCTGATTTTCGTGTGTAAACGGATTAAAATATCCGCTAAATCCGGTGTATGATTGTAAATACGAATAAAACGATGGTTTTACGTTGTTGATTTTATTGTCTGTCAAAATTTCTTTTAAATGATCGGGCAGTTTTGTATAGTTCAGTCGGGCAGTTTCGTTAAATAATTTAAGATCTTTTTCTATAATCACTTTTTTTAAAGAATCTTTCGTTATTAAAAAATGTTGATTGTTTACAATTTTTGTCAACTTGCTCGTGATCGAATCTAATTCGGCTTGCGTGTAACTTCTTTCTAATTTTAATTGATGTGCAACTGAATACTTGTAATTGTTCAATCCCCAAAACAACTGAAATATACCAAAGAATAACAAAACAGAAGCAAGTACAAAAAATCCAAAATCTTTATACAGTTTTCTTTTTATTAAAATAAAACATTTGTAAGCAAAGTAAATTACAACAACGGCATAAAATACATCGCCCAATGAAAATGGAAATATATTAGATATTAAATGTAAGAAACCATCTAAAAAACTATAAAATTGCTGATTGTAAATTTTTGTAAAAAATTGCGGAACCAATGGCCCAGTCAAATAACTAAAAATTACAAAAAACAGTAATACAGTTAAAAAGAAATATTTTTTTTTCATTTAAATATTTTATTTAGAATAAATAAAAATAATTATTTATATTTGTACTCGTTAAAGATAAGGATAATGAGTAAATGTAAATCTTTTAATGAAGTAATTTATTTTTGCGACGGAAAAAAGTGTTGCAGATACAATGAAGAAGCAAAATCGTGCCTAAAAGAATTACTTACCGAAACAGGTTTAAACAAAAATGTTTCACTAGAAAAAATGAAATGTCAGGGAATGTGTAAAAGCGCACCTGTGTTTTACATAAATTCCGAAAAAAAATATAAAAAAGAAGTAACCAAGAAAAAAGCACAAAAGTTATTTGATAAGTATATTGTTGCGTAACCTTACAATAATTATTGTTTTTATTTTGTATGACAGCCATTTTAAACCCAGTTTAAAGTGGCTTTTTTGTTTTATAATAAGTAACTTTGGTTAAAATTTAAAAGATATGAGTCAAGATATTCGCAATTTAGAACCACTTCCGTTGTGGAATCATTTTGCAGATTTAAACGCAGTTCCGCGTCCGTCAAAAAAAGAAGAACGTGTAATAGCCTTCATGAAACAGTTTGGAGAAAATTTAGGTTTGGAAACCATTGTAGATGAAGTAGGTAATGTAATTGTTAAAAAACCGGCAACAGCTGGTATGGAGAATCGTAAAACAATTGTTTTACAGTCGCATTTAGACATGGTTCACCAAAAAAATAATGACACTGTTTTCGATTTTGATACGCAAGGAATCGATATGTATGTAGATGAAGACTGGGTTCGTGCAAAAGGAACTACCTTGGGTGCCGATAACGGTATTGGCGTTGCAACAATTATGGCGGTTTTGGCTTCAAAAGAAATAGCACATCCCGCAATTGAAGCTTTGTTTACTATTGACGAAGAAACCGGAATGACAGGTGCAATGGGGTTAAAAGGCGGATTGTTAACAGGCGATATATTATTGAATTTAGACACAGAAGAAGATGACGAAATTGATATTGGCTGTGCTGGTGGAGTAGATGTTACTGCTAAAGTAACTTATGATGAAGAAGAAACACCCGACGGATCTGTTGGATATCGCATTACTGTTAAAGGTTTAAAAGGCGGACATTCTGGTATGGATATTCATAAAGGTCTAGGTAATGCCAATAAAATTATGAACCGCTTGCTTTTCAATGGTTTCGATCTTTTTGGATTGCAGATTTCTAGTATTAATGGTGGAAGTTTGCGTAATGCAATTCCGCGCGAAAGTGTTGCAAATGTGATCATCGCAAAAATGTACGATGAATCTTTTGTGTTTGATATGTTACCGGTTGTAAATGATATTAAAGCAGAATTTACTACTACCGAACCTAATTTGGAAATTTTATTTGAAAAATTAGATACAATGCCAACTAAAGTGTTGCCACCTGCTGCGCAATACTATTTGGTTCGTTCGTTATATACTGCCCATAACGGCGTTTACAGAATGAGTGCCGATTTTGATGATTTGGTTGAAACGTCAAACAATATTGCAAAAGTAACTGTTGGCGACGGATCTATTCAAGTTCAATGTTTAACACGATCATCTGTTGAAACATCAAAGTTCGATTTGGCAAACAGCTTGCGTTCAGCATTCGAATTAATGGGTTGCGAGGTTGATTTTGCTGGATCTTATCCGGGTTGGACACCTAATCCTAATTCTTCTATTCTTAAAGTATTAGATGAATTGTACGAAAAACAAAACGGAAAAAAAGCAAATGTAGTTGCTTGCCACGCCGGATTGGAATGTGGAATTTTAGGAACAAATTATCCTGATATGGAAATGATTTCTTTTGGACCAACCATTCGCGGTGCCCATTCACCAGAAGAACGTGTTTCTATTTCTTCGGTTCAAAAATACTGGAAATTTGTTTTAGAGATTCTTAAAAATATTCCTGTAAAAGAATAAAAAAATCAGCCATAAGGCTGATTTTTTTATTCTTTAATAACTTTCGTTGGCTTTTTATCTTTATCTAAAGCAACAAAAGTAAATTCGCCGTTTATTGCTTGGTATCGGACATCGCTGTACATTTCTTCGATAAAAATTTCGACCGAAACTTTTAAACTTTTGTTTCCAACATAGGTAACCTTTCCAATAAGCTCTACAATGGTTCCGGCAGGAATGGGTTTGTTAAAATCAATTTTATCGGATGAAACGGTAACCATAATTTGTCGAGAAAATCGGGTAGCTGTAATAAAGGCAACTTCGTCCATCATGTGCATTGCCGTTCCTCCAAAAAGCGTGTCGTAATGGTTGGTTGTGTTTGGGAAAACAGCCTTGAAAATTCTAGTTTCGCTGTTTTTTATTCTTTCTTCTAATGTCATTTTTTAATGATTTTAATCACTACAAATTACGTTTTTTTGAACGCTTTTTAGTGTATTTGTTTTTATAAATATTTTATTTTTATGAATTCAGTTAAGAAATTTTGATATATAAATGAATAATATTTTTTTAGGCTTCACAGCTTGTACATGTAACCAAATTATTCACAAATTCTTTTGATACACTTTGGCTGCGTTGGTAATACAGCGTTTTTACACCTAATTTCCAAGCTTCTATTAACAAACGGTTTACTTCTTTTATAGGAAGATTTGACGGAATGTTGATGTTTAAACTTTGTGCCTGATCGATGTACTTTTGACGAATAGATGCCTGCAAAATAATTTCGTACTGACTGATTTCTTTAAACGTTTTAAACACCTCTTTTTCATCTTGGGTTAATTCTACTAAATGCTGCACGCTGCCATGGTTTAACATAATACTGCGCCAGGTTTCTTCGGTATCCATTCCTTTTTCTTGCAGTAATAATTTAAGATATTTGTTTTTTCGCATAAAGTTTCCTTTTGCCAAACCGGCTTTGTAATAATTACTGCTAAACGGTTCGATGCCCGGTGAAGTTTGTCCTAAAATTGCCGATGAAGAAGTAGTAGGTGCAATAGCTAATAAAGTGGTATTTCTTCTTTCATATCCTTTTAAAACAGATGGTTCTCCGTAAATTCGAGCCAAATCTTGTGATGCTTTTATAGCTTTTTCTTCCATTTCTTTGAAAATTTTTGTGGTAAGCATTTTAGCTTCCAAACTTTCAAACGCAATCCGGTTTTTCTGAAGGTACGAATGCCATCCCATAACCCCTAAACCTAATGCACGATGGTTTTTAGCAAAAGTATTAGCCGATTTTAGATAATAATTATCTTCGGTTTTTTCAATAAATTCACTCATTACGGCATCAAGAAAGTACGTTGCCAGCTTCACTGCTTCGGTATCTTTCCATTCATCGTACAATTCTAAATTCATCGATGATAAACAACAAACAAACGATTCATCTTTAGAGGAAGGCAGGGCAATTTCTGAACACAGATTACTGGCATAAATGGGCATTTCTTTGTCTTTGTAAACTTCGGGTTTGTTTCGGTTTACGTTATCTGTGAAAAAAATGTAAGGCAATCCTTTTTGCTGACGACTTTCTAAAACTTTTGCCCAAACTTCTCGCTTTTCCATATCGCCGTCAATCATATCCTGTATCCAATAGTCTGGCACACAAACGCCTGTAAATAAATTCTGGATAGGATTTCCGATGTTTTTAATATCCAAAAATTCTTTAATATCGTCGTGATCTATATCTAAATAAGCAGCAAATGCCCCACGACGAACGCCACCTTGCGAAATGGTATCCATTGCGGTATCAAACAATTTCATAAAACTTACGGCGCCACTGCTTTTACCATTATCGGTTACGGCACTTCCGCGCTCGCGCAGTTCACCAAAGTAACCACTTGTTCCACCGCCAATTTTGGTCTGCATAATTACTTCGCCCAATTTATGGGTAATTCCTTCGATATGATCCGGAACATACACGTTGAAGCACGAAATGGGTAATCCACGCTCAGTTCCCATATTTGCCCAGATAGGCGATGAAAGACTCATCCAGCCTTTTTCGATCATTTCAATAAAAGCTTCGGCTAATTCGGGTTTGTATAAGCGTTTGGCTGCTGCATTTGCTATACGTTCTATTGCTTTTTGTGGGGTTTCGCCTTTTAAAAGGTATCCACGGTTTAATATTTGTTCGCTTTCTTCGTTAAGCCACCATAGTCTTTCCATAATTAAAATAAATCGTTAGCAGTTATACTTTTATCGTGTTTGGTGTAATCAACAGGTCGTTTTGCAAAGAAATCATCAAGACTGTTGGCAAAAATTTCTTCTTCAAACCAAATCATTGGCTGATACTCTTTTTCAGAAATATTAAAAATCTTTTCCAAGCCAATCTGTTTTAAACTTTCATCTAATCTAAATTTCATGAAGTTTAAAAGATTTTCTTTTGATATGGTTTCTAATTCACTCCACTCAAAAATCCAATCCAATATTTCGCTTTCAATTTCAATAGATTCTTTTACAATGGTGTTTATTTCGTTGATTGAAGTAGCATCAAAATAATCAGGAAATTCTTCTTTTATTTTATTTATGATGTAAATGCCTGCATTGCCATGAATTTGTTCGTCTACTGATGTCCACGCAATAATATTGCTTACATTTTTCATGGCTCCTTTAAAGCGGGTAAACGATAAAATAATGGCAAACTGACTAAATAACGACACATTTTCAATTAAAATAGTGAACAAAATCAGTGATTTTAGATAGTCTTTTTTGTCTTCGGCTTTTGAGTGTTTTAGGGCATCAGACAAATAATCGATCCGTTTTTTAATAACCGGTATGTCAATAATTTTTTCAAAAGCATTGTTGTAACCCAATACTTCTAATAATCGGGAATACGCTTCGGAATGTCGAAATTCACATTCGGCAAACGTACTGCCCAATCCGTTAAATTCAGGTTTTGGTAAATGAGTAAACAAATTACCCCAAAAAGTTTTTACATTCACTTCAATTTGCGCAATAGCAAGCAGGCTGCGCTTTACAATTTCCTGTTCTACGGGCGATAAATGTGAATGAAAATCTTGAATATCTGCCGTAAAATCAACTTCAGAATGCACCCAGAACGATCGGTTAATGGCGTTGGTAAACTCTAAAATTTCAGGATATTCAAAAGGTTTGTAATTGATACGTTTAGTGAAAATACTCATAACTTAATATTATTTAATGAAACAATAGAAAGTAAATTCCGAAGTAAGCGTTTCATAAATAATAAGGAAAGGCAAATTTCAGACATTTACTTTTTGTGCGAAAGCAACGTCTATTATCTGCCTAAGGTCTGACTCATAAGATCATTCTTATTTACAGTTGCGCAACAGTTCAAGGTTTTCACTTGATTCTTATACGACAGATAATTGATGTAGTAAAAGTATCTGTTTTTACAATAAAAAAACGAAAAAAAGACATATAGTTATAAACAATATTAGTTGATAACTTTTTTATGGATAATTTTAATTTTGAAAACAATTATTATCTTACTAATGTTTGTTGTTGTAATTATTTGTAAACTTTTTGACTTTTAAAAATATGTAATATACTGATTTTTAGTTTTTTGATGTAATTTATTTGTAAACTTTGTGTTTTTGGTAGTTTTCAACAGTTGTTTATAACTTAAAAAAATATTTTTATTGAATTAATATGAAATGTAAAAAAAGTTTGTAATTTTAGAAAGTTGAAAACAAGAAAGTGATACTCTTTTAAAGGGTTGAATTTAAAAGGATTGATCATTTTCTTGCACAGAAAAATAGTATTGTTCACACAGAAAAAAGAATAGGATATGGAAATAGAAGTAGCAAATCAAAGAAAAATCTACACTTATGACGAGGCGATAAAAGCTTCGACCGAATATTTTAAAGGCGATACATTAGCCGCAACCGTATTTATTAATAAGTATGCGTTGAAAGATTCGGAAGGAAACATTTACGAATCTACACCAGATGAAATGCACCAGCGTATTGCGTCTGAAATTGCTCGTGTGGAATCGAAATACGCAAACCCAATGAGTGAAGAAGAATTGTTTGATTTAATTAAAAACTTCACCTATATCATTCCTCAAGGTAGCCCAATGACAGGTATTGGCAATCCTTTTCAAATTGCATCGTTATCAAACTGTTTCGTAATTGGCAACAACGGCGAAAGCGATTCGTACGGAGGTATCATGAAAATTGACCAGGAACAGGTACAGTTAATGAAACGCCGTGGTGGAGTAGGGCATGACTTATCACACATCCGCCCTAAAGGATCACCGGTAAAAAACTCGGCTTTAACATCAACAGGTTTGGTTCCTTTTATGGAGCGTTTTTCTAATTCAACCCGCGAAGTAGCACAAGATGGTCGTCGTGGTGCGCTAATGTTGTCTGTATCCATCAATCACCCAGATGCCGAAGGATTCATTGATGCCAAGTTAGAACAAGGAAAAGTAACCGGTGCCAACGTATCGGTTCGTATCGATGATTCGTTCATGAAAGCGGTTCGCAATAACGCAGCTTACACGCAGAAATACCCTATATTTTCTCAAAATCCTAAATTTTCAAAAGACATTCAGGCAGCCGATTTATGGAAAAAAATTGTGCATAACGCGTGGAAATCAGCCGAACCAGGAATTTTATTTTGGGATACCATTATTAATGAATCGTTACCAGATTGTTATGCCGATTTAGGTTACAAAACCTTATCAACCAACCCTTGTGGCGAAATTCCATTATGTGCGTACGATTCTTGTCGTTTATTGGCAATCAATTTGTTTTCGTATGTTGAAAATCCGTTTACCAAAGAGGCGTCTTTTAATTTTGAATTGTTCAAAAAACACGTAGGTATTGCACAACGTATGATGGATGATATTATTGATTTGGAATTAGAAAAAATCGATACCATTATCCAAAAAATCGACGAAGATCCAGAAGAGGCAGAAGTAAAACGTATTGAACGCAATTTATGGATCGAAATCCGTAAAAAAGCAGACGAAGGTCGTAGAACCGGAGTAGGTATTACTGCAGAAGGCGATATGTTGGCAGCTTTGGGAATCCGTTACGGATCTGAAGAAGGAAACGCATTTTCTGTTGAAATTCATAAAACATTGGCATTAGCTGCGTATCGTTCATCGGTAGAAATGGCTAAAGAGCGTGGTGCTTTCGCAATTTACGATGCCAAACGTGAAGAGAACAATCCGTTTGCGTTACGCATTAAAGAAAACGATCCGGCTTTATATAACGACATGCAAGAGTACGGTCGTAGAAACATTGCCTTATTAACCATTGCTCCAACCGGATCAACCTCTATTTTATCGCAAACAACATCGGGTATCGAACCGGTGTTTATGCCTGTTTACAAACGTAGAAGAAAGGTAAACCCGAATGATAAAGAAGTTCGTGTAGATTTTATTGATGAAGTGGGCGATTCTTGGGAAGAATATGTAGTGTTCCACCATAAATTTAAAATGTGGATGGAAGTTAACGGCATCGATACCTCTATCAATTATTCAAACGAGGAAATCAACGAATTAATTGAAAAATCGCCTTATTACAAAGCTACTTCAAACGATGTGGATTATATCAGTAAAGTAGAAATGCAGGGCGCCATTCAAAAATGGGTAGATCATTCGATTTCAGTAACCATCAATGTACCTAACGATGTTTCAGAAGAATTGGTAGGACAGTTATATATGAAAGCATGGGAAGTTGGGTGTAAAGGTGTAACCGTTTACCGCGATGGATCTCGTTCGGGTGTATTGATTTCAAACGATAAAAAGGAAGATAAAAAAGAAGAAGTAGAAACAAAAGAAACTGCTTTCCCAACAAAACGTCCGCAAGTTTTAGAAGCCGATGTAGTTCGTTTCCAAAATAATAAAGAAAAATGGATTGCTTTTATTGGAAAAATCGACGATCAACCTTATGAAATTTTTACCGGTTTAGCCGATGACGAAGACGGAATTTTAATTCCACGTTGGGTAAACGAAGGTTTTATTATTAAAAATAAAGAAGATAACGGAAATACACGTTACGATTTTCAATATGTAAACCAACGCGGTTACAAAACAACTATTGAAGGTTTATCGTACCGTTTTGATCCTGTTTTTTGGAACTACGCCAAATTAATTTCTGGAACTTTACGTCACGGAATGAAAATTGAAAACGTGGTAGATTTAATTAATTCACTGCAATTAGATAACGAATCTATCAACACTTGGAAAAACGGAGTTGCAAGAGCGTTAAAACGATTTGTTCCAGACGGTACTGAGGCAATCGGACAGAAATGCAGCAACTGTAATTCAACCAACTTAATGTATCAAGAAGGTTGTTTAACGTGTAAAGACTGTGGATCTTCTAAATGCGGATAATATAAAATAGTTTTAATGAATTTAAGAGAGGAACTTTAGTAAAAGTTCCTCTTTTTTTGTAAATTTGCAAACTGAAAATGTTCAATTATGATGTTAGATCGTTTACAATATGTAAAGCAACGTTTTGACGAGGTTTCTGACTTGATTATTCAGCCAGATATTATTGCCGATCAAAAGCGTTACGTACAATTAAATAAAGAATACAAAGATTTAAAAGCCTTGGTTGAAAAACGCGAGGAATATATAAATATTGTTGGAAATATCGACGAAGCCAAAGAAATCATTGCCGACGGTAGCGATGCCGAAATGGTAGAAATGGCTAAAATGCAGTTAGACGAAGCACAGTCACGCTTACCTGAATTGGAAGACGAAATTAAGTTTATGCTAATTCCTAAAGATCCGGAAGATGCTAAAAACGTAATGGTTGAAATTCGCGCCGGAACCGGTGGGGATGAAGCTTCTATTTTTGCAGGTGATTTGTTTCGTATGTACACAAAATTTTGCGAAACCAAGGGGTGGAGAACTTCTGTAGTTGATATGAATGAAGGTACATCGGGTGGTTTTAAAGAGGTAATCTTTGAAGTAACCGGTGAAGATGTTTACGGAACCTTAAAGTTCGAAGCAGGTGTACATCGTGTACAACGTGTGCCACAAACCGAAACTCAAGGACGCGTACATACATCGGCAGCAACCGTTATGGTTTTACCTGAAGCAGAAGAATTCGACGTACAAATTGATATGAACGATGTCCGTATCGACTTTTTCTGTTCGTCTGGTCCGGGTGGTCAGTCGGTAAACACCACTAAATCGGCAGTTCGTATGACGCACGTTCCAACAGGTTTGGTAGCACAATGTCAAGACGAAAAATCGCAGCATAAAAACAAAGACAAAGCCTTAACCGTTTTGCGTTCGCGTTTATACGAAATGGAATTAGCCAAGAAACAAGAAGAAGACGCTAAAAAACGTAATTCTCAAGTATCATCGGGCGACCGTTCAGCTAAAATTCGTACTTACAACTATCCGCAAGGTCGTGTAACCGATCACCGTATTGGTATGGATGTTTTTGATATGGACGGCGTAATGAGTGGGAAAATTCAAAAATTCATTGACGAATTACAGCTTGTAGCAAATACCGAAAAATTAAAAGAATCAGAAGTATTTTAATTATAGAAAACCTCTATTTAGGGGTTTTTTTTCTGTTTTTTTTTGAAGCATAATCATCTAGCTTTTTTTTCACATCGTCCCGCTTTCGCTACTAGTTTTGTTACACAAAAGCTAAACGCTCAATCGGGGCTAAATGGTAAGGTTGGCACTTTTTTTTAAACATTGATATGAAACAGGAATTCAAAGCAAATAAAGGTTACTTTTGGATTTATATTGTAGGTTCAATAGTATTCCTAGTAATTATGTTTTTTATTAATTATAAGGCATTAGATAACTATTGGTTTCTGCTACCAATTACACTACCATTAATACTATTTCTTTGGATCTATTTTTCAACCAAATATGCTGTAGATGAGAATTTTTTGTATTATCAATCTGCTTTTTTAAAGGGAAAAATCGAAATTCAAACAATTAAATCCATCCAAGTAAATACCACAATGTGGAGCGGAACTAAAGCTGCAATGGCTAAAAACGGACTCATTATTAAATACGGATTTGATGAACTGTATACAGCACCAGCCAACAATCAACAAATGGTTGATGCTTTACTGCAAATTAATCCGAATATTACTATTAAATAACGAAAGCACAACATGACAACAAAACAACTATACGAACAAATTCAGCAAAAAAAATCATTCCTTTGTGTAGGATTGGATGTTGATTTAAATAAAATTCCCCAACATTTGTTAGCAACCGAAGATCCTATTTTCGAGTTTAACAAAGCCATTATCGATGCTACTCACGATTTGTGTGTATCGTACAAACCAAACACGGCTTTTTACGAAGCTTATGGTTTAAAAGGTTGGCAGTCATTAGAAAAAACAATTAACTACATCAACGAAAATTATCCTGATATTTTTACCATTGCCGATGCAAAACGTGGTGATATTGGCAATACATCAACCATGTACGCCAAAGCTTTTTTAGAAGATCTAAATTTCGATTCGGTTACCGTTGCACCTTATATGGGTAAAGATTCGGTAGAACCTTTTTTGGCTTTTGAAAACAAGCATACCATTTTGTTGGCATTAACATCTAACGAAGGTGCTTTTGATTTTCAAACACAGCAAGTGAACGATAAACCAATGTATCAAACAGTATTAGAAACATCTAAAACTTGGAAAAACAGCGAAAATTTAATGTACGTTGTGGGGGCTACTAAAGCAGAATATTTTAAAGAAATTCGTAACATAGTTCCTAATTCATTTTTATTAGTTCCTGGAGTAGGTGCGCAAGGCGGCAGTTTAGAAGATGTTTGTAGATACGGAATGAATAAGCAGGTTGGATTGTTAATCAACTCATCACGCGGAATCATCTATGCATCAAACAATGTCGATTTTGCCGAAGCGGCTCGTAACGAAGCTTTAAAGTTGCAAAAAGCAATGGAGATTATTTTAGATAAAAACTAATAACATGATACAAATTACCGACGATTTAGGTACGTTACATACTTTTGAAACCACACCAAAACGTATCATTACACTGGTGCCTTCGTTAACCGAAACGCTTTATGAATTAGGGTTAGAAGATCAAATAATTGGGGTAACCAAATTCTGCGTGCATCCGTATCATTTAAAATCGGTAAAAATAAATGTTGGAGGTACCAAAAAGGTTCATATAGAAAAAATAAAAGCTTTAAATCCGGATATTATCATCGCTAATAAAGAAGAAAATACGCTGGAAGTGGTTGATAGTTTAAAAGAAATTTGTCCGGTGTTTGTAACCGATATTGTTACCGTTGCTGATACGTTGAAAACCATTAACGATTTCGGAATGATGTTTAAGCGTACTACCGATGCCAAAAAATGGATGGAAAAAATTGATTTTGCACATACAGATTTTCAAAATTTTATGAACAATAAAGTATGGCAAAAAGCAGCGTATTTAATTTGGCGTGAACCATACATGGCGGTTGGTAACAATACGTTTATCAACGAAATGCTAAAATTGAATAAATTTGAAAACATTTACGAAAAATTTGAAGGCAGATATCCCGAAGTAGAAATCAGAAAAATGCGTATTCAAGGTGATCCAGAATTGGTTTTTTTATCGTCTGAACCTTATCCATTTAAAGAAGAACACGCCTTCGAAATTGGTCGGGCAACCCATCATGCCAAAACCGTTTTTGTAGACGGCGAAATGTTTTCTTGGTACGGAACACGCTTGTTTAAAGCTTTTCAGTATTTTAAAGCACTTCAAAACAGAATTCAAGAATAAAAAAAACTGAATCTACTTTTAGATTCAGTTTTTGCTTTTATTCATGTTCTGGCCAAACCAACTTATCGGTATCGTACCCAAAGCTTTGTGCTTTTAAAACAAAATACTGTTTAACGGTATCCGGAATTGTTTTTTCGCGCGATAATATCCACATATAATCGGTATTCTTACCAAAAACCAATGCGTATTGATAATCGCCTGCAATTTCAACTACATTGTATTCATCGTAAAAAGGTCCCCAAAAAGATACTTTTAAAGCCCCTGTATTTTTGTTACGAATTTTAGCTTTACCTTCTGCAATTTGCCATTCTTGTTTAGCGTAGTTCCAACCTTGGTTTACAACTTTTACTGTTCCGTTTTTATTTAAACTGTAATGGGCGGTGGTTCTGTTTAGGTTTTTCTCCCAATGAAAATCAAGACGGGCAATTTCGTACCATCTGCCTAAATATCTGTTTACATCAAACGGAGTTACCACGGTAATATCGTCGTTTTGTTTCTTGTTTTTTAAGAGCATATAGGCAATCGATCCAATGCCTACGGCTCCTGCTGTTACTAAAATTTTCTTTCTTTGCATGATTTTTTCTTTTAAAGTTACAAAAAAGATATGCAAAACCAAAATACACTTTTGTGAAGATTGAGTATATTTGATCTTTAAAAGTTATAAAATACTAATGGGAGTAGCAGAATTATTATTAAAACGCAAGCAGGAACTGGCTGCAAAAAACTTGAAAGAGGGAGAAGTTTTCAGAACAAATTTTTCTTTAGAAACAGCTGTTGTAACATTACAAAGTGGCGTAATGTATAAAATTACAGAAGCAGGTACGGGATTAACGCCTGCAATTACCGATAAAGTTCGCTGCCATTACCACGGTACAAATATTTATAATGAAGTGTTTGACAGCTCTGTTGAAAGAGGAAAACCAGCCGATTTTCAAATAAGCAGGTTAATTCAAGGTTGGCAGGAAGTAATGCCGTTACTGACCGTTGGATCTAAAGCTAAAATTGTAATTCCGCCTAGTGCTGCTTATGGTGAAGAACAGATTTCTAAACAAATTGGTCCTAACAGCACCCTGATTTTTGAAGTGGAATTGTTGGAAATTTTATAAAAAACAAAACGCTTTCTTAACGAAAGCGTTTTTCTTATAATTATTTTTTATCCTGCATTGCAAAAACCGACTTTAAAAGATTGGTAGAACGTGCAGAAACATTGGTTCTAATGTTTGCTTCTTCTTTTTCAATCATCGTATAAACGCCTGTTAGTGCCTGTTGCGTAACATAATCTGTTAAATCGGGATTGATTTTTTTAACCAACGGTATCGCGTTGTATTTGGTAATAATGTTGCTCCAAACTTTATCGGCACCAACCTTTGTAAAAGATGATTTTATTACCGGATTAAATTTTCCGTATAACGATGTTTTGGTAGATTTTTGCAAATATTGCGTAGCTGCATTTTTATTGCCCATTAAAATATTGGTAGCATCGGCAATGGTCATGCTTGTAATAGCATCAACAAAAATAGGGGTAGCCTCTTTTACTGCGTTACTTGCAGCTTTATTAATTGCCTTGATCCCTTCATCTGCCAGGCTGCCCAAACCAACATCACGTAAGGTTTTTTCTACTTTTTGCAATTCGCTTGGTAAGCCAATTCTAACTAAAGAATTATTGTAAAAACCATCGGTTTTTGTCAGGTTTACTACTTGTTTGTCTATACCTTGTTGTAAAGCTTCTTTTAAACCTGCGGCAATCTGGGTTTGCCCTACACCAGAACCTTCTAAAATTTGAGGCAATTGGCTGGCAGCTTGTTGTAATTGTGCACTTGTACAACCGCTTAACATTAATGAAACAATTGCAATTGGAATGATCATTTTTTTCATACTAAATTTTATTTATGATATATTGGTGAAATAATTTCGTAACAAATCGCGGTTCATTTTACTTGGCGTAAAAACTTCTAATATTTGTGGCTGATCGTTTTGCGAAAATAACAATTTTAATGCCAAGTTTAATTCTTCTTCGTTGTTGGCGGTTAAATAATTAAACTGATACATTTTAGCTAAATGTTCTGCTGTTAAATTATGTTCTGTTTCAAAAAAGGTGTTAAAAGTTTGGTTTTCAACATGGCCTGGTAAAATTCTAAAAATTCCGCCACCGCTGTTATTTATAATGATAATTTTAAAATTTTTAGGTATGTAGTTGTTCCACAAGGCGTTACTGTCGTAAAAGAAACTAATGTCGCCCGAAATTAAAACGGTAGGTTTACTAGAAATTACGGCTGCGCCAATAGCGGTTGATGTAGATCCATCAATTCCGCTTGTGCCACGGTTACAGTAAACATCGATACTTTTATCGGTTTCAAACAATTGTGCATACCGAATAACGGCACTGTTGCTTATTTGCAGTTGGATATTTTGCGGAAGATTTTTCCAGATAATATGAAACGATTTTAAATCAGAAAAAGGAATACTGTCAATATAAGTTTCGTGTCCTTTTTTACGATTCATCATTACTTTTTGAATTTTGTCTGAAAAATCGGAATTTACAACAGAAATTTCCTCTTTTATCTGACTGATAAAATGATCTGGCGTAATTGAAATATGTTTTGTTAATGCAGAAAAAGTATCATACGCTCGCAATTCGTCAATATGCCAATGGGTTTTAGGCGGATAATTTCTAAACAAAGCCTTCACACGTTTTGAAACCACCATTCCACCAAAAGTCAACAATAAATCAGGTTGAAAATCTTTGAAATCTTCTTCAGAAAAAGTGGTAATTAATGTATCAATATTCGCAACAATATTTTTATGATGAATGTTCGAATTGATTTCGGTTAAAATAACCACATTAGGCAACGATGCTAAATAATCAATGTTTTCTTTTGAAATAATGTCTGGATTTTGTGATCCAATCAGCACAACAATTTTATCGGCATTTTGAATGACAGCCGTATCAAATTCTTCTTCTATTTTAACTTCAGCTTCATCATTCAGCACAACAGGATTATAGCTGTATTGGTTTACAACGTTGTACAAAGGTTCTTCGAACGGAACGTTAATATGAACAGGACCTTTTCTGTCTTTTGCTGTAGCAATTGCTTTCTGAATGAATTCATCGTTTTCTGCAGAAGCTTCATCAGATAAATTCGCATTAAACAACGAATGATTTTCAAAAACATTTCGCTGACGAATGGTTTGTCCGTCACCAATATCAATTTTAGAAGTAGGTCTGTCTGCCGATACAACAATTAACGGAATCTGACTGTAAAAAGCTTCGGCAATGGCGGGATAATAATTTAATAATGCCGAACCCGAAGTACACAATAGGGCAGTTGGTTGTTTTAATTGCTGGGCAATACCCATTGCAAAAAAGGCCGCGCACCGTTCGTCTACAATGCTGTAACAGGTAAAAAACGAATCGTTTGTAAAACCAATGGTTAAAGGTGCGTTGCGTGAACCCGGAGATATAATAATATGTTGTATTCCTTTAGCTTTAAAAAGTTGTAAAATGCTTTGAGCTAAAGGTATTTCAGGATAATTCATTTCTAAAAATTAATTATTCAAAGATACGAACTATCCTGAAAAGGAAGCATTTTATCGTTGAAAACTCTTGTATTAACGCAAAGACCTCACAGTTTTTTTAATTCCCGCGAGGTCTCAAAATATATAACTTTTTATAGTATCTTATTTACCTTCAATCCAATGGGTAATTTCGCTATCGGTTGGCGAAACTTTAGGGCTGATTACTTTTGCCAGTTTGCCTTCTTCGTTTATTAAGAATTTCTGAAAGTTCCATTCTACAACAAAATCGCCCAAACCGTTTTTGCTTTTTTGCGTTAAGTATTGGTATAAAGGATCCATAGCATCGCCTTTTACAACAATTTTACTCATCATAGGAAAAGTAACACCGTAATTTAATTTACAAAATTCAGCGATTTCTTCGTTTGTTCCCGGATCCTGACTCATAAAATCGTTTGTTGGAAAACCAATAATTACAAAATTTTGATCTTTGTATTTTTGATACAGTTCTTCTAATTGTTCAAATTGTGGTGTTAACCCGCATTTCGATGCTGTGTTTACTATTAAAACTTTTTTACCTTTTAAGTCGGCAAGGTTAAATTCGCCTCCAGTAATGTCTTTCACTTTAAACTGATAAATCGGGTCGACATGCTTTTGTTGTTCCATAATAATTTCGGGTTTATCTGTTATTGGCTGGTTTTTTGTACAACTTAAAGCCAAAATGGTACCAGCTATTAGTATATATTTCATAAATAAAATCGTTAAATAATTTAAACTATTAAAATTATGTTTTATTTCGTTTGTATGCAATAAAAAAGCTTTCCATTTTGACTGTACCCAAGAGTTTGGACAGATTAAAATTTGTATTCTATCATATTGATTGTAAAGTTGTTCATCTTCACAAATTAGTTGATCGATTTGGTTAGTTTGTTTTGTTATTATAGTGATTAGTTTTTTGTTTAACCTAACATAGTCTTTATCAATTATTGAATTTAAAAATAATTCACCTTTTGTTTGAACTAATAAAGCAGCTTTTATTTTAATTCGGTGTTTTCTTTCTGCATATAGTTTTATTAAAAATAAATTGACGCGCTCGTTGTCAATTTTATCATTTTACCTCTAACCAGTCTCATACTTTTTTTCAAATGCAGAGGATTGATAACATAGATAGCAAAAGAATAATTGACTAATGCTTTGTAAAGAATAGAGTTAAATCTATCTGTATTTTCCCTTCCAATCAGAATTTATTATTTACTGTTATGCTGTTTGAAAAAAACTCTGATTGCTTTTTCAATATTAAGAATGTTCTCAAAACAATTACATCCATTTTCTTGAATTCAGATATCTAAAGTTAATCTACTCACATCAGTACCAATAATAATTTTTTCCATAAATTTGATTTTAATGAGAAGAGAACTATATCAATAAATCGATTCCTTACTAATGGGTGTAAGCCCGAATTTCTATTTTGAGAATTTGAGAAGAAAGAGTTGGGTTTTAATCAGCATTTGAGATTAATATAGCTCTGAACTTGGTATAGTGTGCTCACCTCTTTTTTCTTTTTTTCTACATTTAATACGTTCTCAAATCCAAAGGAACTAGGCTCAGCATCTCACACATGATGCGATTACTTCGTCAGTTCGCGAGCTCGTGTCCGTGTCAAGCACGGAATGAGGAGCAGTGTATGGGCAAAACGTGATTTCAATATTTAATTTATTGATGCATTCATCAATATTTTTGTACAAGATTCCAAATAAACATTTTATTTAACTCAAAAAACATTGGTTCAAGAATAATTATTAATGATTATCGGAAAGATTACACCAAGTTTTAATTTTATCGTTAATGTCATGCTGAACTTGTTTAACTTCGTTCAGTTCGCAAGCTCGGGTCAGCATCTCATAAGACTAGATAATGATGAGATTACTTCGTCAGTTCGCGAGCTCGTGTCCGTGTCAAGCACGGAATGACACGTAGTTTATAGACAAAGCGTGTTTTCAATATTTAATTTATGACACATTCATCAATATTTTGGTACAAGGTTCCAGATAATCATTTAATTATTTAAAATTTTAAAGCTTAAATGCCAATGAATTTATAATATGTGTTATATTGTTCTGTAAAACCAAAAAGAATATTTAACCTAATGATTAACTATTATCTTGTATTAGAGATTCCTGATTTTTCTAACGAAACGGTTATAAAAAAGGCCTATAGAAGCTTGTCTAAAAAATACCATCCCGATGTAAACAGCGATCCGTTTGCAAGTACGTATTTTCATAAAATTAACGAAGCATATAACTTTTTAATGGATGATAACAGGCGTATGTTATTGCATCAATTTTTAAGTTATCAGCAAACAGATAAACTAAAGCCAGAAACAAATCAAACCAGTTATAAAGAAAAAAATACAACAAATCCTCATCCAGAAACGCATCAAATATTGCCTGTAATTCACTTTTTTGGTGCCGACAAAAAACATTTTTTGGTAAACGATCGTATTTTATTACAATGGAATGTAAGTCAATGTCAGGCTGTATCATTTAATTTTTTTGGAGAAGTAGCTTTTTCGGGTACACATTATCTTAAAATAGATCAATATGCCGATGAAGTTATAGTAGTAATGAGTGTTATTGGATTAAGCGGTAAGGAATATAAATATCAGATCAAGTTGTTTTATGACGATAGTAATCCGTCTAAAAAAGCCTTTCATAAAATCAGCTCGCAATTTCCCGATGTAGATGAAATTCATTTTAAAGAAGAATCGTTTTTTGGCATGCATGCCAGAATTAATAATAATGAATTTAAAAACAGAATGATTCTTTTAGGTAGTTTGTTTGTTGTATGTATAATTTTAATGCTTAAAACTTCGGTAAGCGTTTTATTTTTTTTAATAACGCTTGCCTTACTTTGGGTGATTTTTAGTCAATGTTACAAACGCCTGCACGATACAGAACTGTTTAAATATAAAGCAGGCTTGTTGTTTGTACCTTTTTATAACTTTTTTTTAATTAAAAAACTGTTGGTTTTACAAAGCGAACAAGTAGTGAATGTATTTGGTATGGTTCCTGCAAAAACGGCACACACTTTTAAAAGTTGGTTGGCAAACAAATTAAGTTATTTAAACAAACAGCTAACACCGCTTCAAAAAATTTCATTTGGCAGTTTTTTGCTATTGTCTTTGTTGATCTTTTTTAAATCGATATACAGTTATGAAGAAAAATCGGTTAGTTTAACTTCTTATTATATCAACAGTGCCAGACCTGAAGCAAACGGATACGTTCAGCGAGATTATTTCATTGTTTTTAACGATAAAATTCCTGTACGCGTGCCCGAACAAGATTTTAACGATATTGTTTACAAAAAAAAGTTCGATACTTTTAAAATAGCAAACACCGTAAATAATAAAATAGAATATATTAAGGTAACTAATTCTGAAAACAATTTTACAGAACGTATAAATTTCGGAGTTTTTGCCGCAGAAAATCCCTTATTATTAATTGCATTTTTACTTTTTTTAAGTCAGTTATATGTTTGGAGAAATCTTACGGCTATTAAAGAACAGGGGTTTGTAAAGGGGTATATGGTTTTTGTAATGATGGTGTATGTATGCGCAATTCTGTTGGCAATTTAAAACCAAACCATAGCTTAAATATGGTTTGGTTTTTATGGCATTTTTAAAACTTGTAAAAACCGTTGGTTCCTATACCGCCTGTAAATTGTTTTATCAGTGTACCGTCTTGTTTAAAAATCATAATTTTGGCATTGTCTGTAAAACCTTTGGAGTCTGACGCGAATATGGTTCCGTTTATTACGTTAAATCCATAAAAAATAGCGTACTCGTCTTCGTTAGCAACATCAAACAATTTGTTTGCAGCACTTAATGAATTGTTCATTTTGTAAACACCCGACCCGGCAGTATAATAAATGTAGTCACCGTCTGAAACTAAATTGCGGGCAGTTGGCTGTTCTAATAATTTGGTTGATGATATATTGGTTCCGTTTACCAAAGCAATACTTGTTGTAGTATCGTTTGCTGTTAAAACAAAAACAGATTGACCGTTACTTGCCATGCCGTTGATAGCTTGGCTAAAAGCAATATCTTTTGTATTGGTATCGCTAACAGGATCTATTACTTCTACTGCGGTTCCTTCACTGTAAAACCCATTGGCAGCATAAATATAATCGCTGGTAGTTACAATTTGCTCTGCGGTATGGTTCAGTTCAATTTCTTTTATAAAAGCAAAGGTTTCTGCATTATAAACATTTACCACTGCTTTTTTAAGACTGGTTACATAAAGTTTGTTGTTTTTAACAGCTGCAAATCGCGGTGAACTAATGCCTTGAGTAATGGTGTAAACAGTTTTAAATGTTTTTTTGTTAACCACTTCAATGGTGTTAGAATTGTTCATTACAACAAACACGTATTTATCTGTAACTGCCATGTGTTGCGATACGTCTCCTAACGATTTGCCGTTAGCTGCAGTGAAAATATCGTTGGTAATCGTGCTTAAATTTCCGTTTATATGAGAAGCCGAAGCATTTCCTTTTGTGAAATTACCTTCGTTCGATACAAAAATACCGTCAAAATATTTTTCGTCCGCATTAATTGGTAAGGAATCCTCTTCAGAATTACTACAGCTGTATAAAAAAACCGCCGCAAACAAGGGCATTAAAATTTTTTTCATCGTTAAAATTTTTTAATTAATTGTATATGATAGTTTCTGCCGGGCATTAAGCGTTCTGGCATATTGGTATAAACGGTATTGGCTGCGTTTTTAATTTTTAGGTTAATTAGGAACGGCTTGTTTTTAATATTGATTTTTTGTTGCAGATCTAAATCAACAATACCATAGGCATTTAAAGCACTTTTTGGATCGTTTGATGCTGTGGTAAACAATTCGCCTACATATAGAAATGCTGGTGCAATACTGAATTTTTTATAGGTGTAGCAAAGTTGTATGTTGAATTTATGAACAGGCGTGTAGGTAAGCTGTTTTTCTGTTTTTTTATCGATGGATTTGGTGTAGCTGTAATTAGAATTTAACGAAACCGAATGTTTATTCCAGTTTTTATTTGCGCTAAAAAGTACATCTGCTCCGTAAATAGCTACTTCATCGGCATTGTTAGCTTCCCAAAATCCAGTACTTGTGGGAACCCATCGAATCATGTTCTTTATAGTTGTGTAATAGGTTGAAAAATTGAATGTTAAAGATTTGAATTTAATGTTATTGTTTATATCGAACTGATAACTGGTTTCGGGTTTTAAGTTTAAATTACCGCCAGGTTGCCAATATAAATCATTAAAAGTAGGTATGCGGTAGTTTTTAGATGTGTTTATTTTTAATTGATACAATTCGGAATTAAAATAAAATCCTGCCGAAAATAAAAAAGGATTTTCATAATCTTTTGCTACTTCATTTTTTGCCCCAACTTCAATTCCTAAATGGTTGGTAAAATCAAAATTCCCTAAAATACTAACAGCAAAAATTTCTTGGGTAGAAAAGGGTAAGCCCGAATTTTCTCCTTCGCCGTTGGTTCTTTGGTATTCCACAAATCCCGACATTTTAAAATTATGCAACACATTGTAAAAACTTTCGTTCTTAAAATACAAAGTGTGTGCTTTACCGCCCGATTTACTGTTAATAGTGATGTCGTCAAAATACCCGAACCATTCGTTCATATAGGCAGCATGAAAGGTGTTTAAAAAACTGTTGGTTTTATGGTGCCATTTAAAAAGGTTTCGGTAGCTGTTGTTCTGGTATTTTGTTTTTGTTTCGTATGGAGTTAGCAGGGCAAAATACCGTTCGTCTTGATAGGTGGCAGAATATAGTTCTACGGTGTTTTTTGAATTTATTTTGTAGGCTGCTTCTATACCAAAATCGGTATTGTAAAACTGTCCGTTTATGTTTTTTCTGTTTTTGCCGATCCATTCATAATCATTATCGCTTTTATTGTAACCAAAATGTGCATTTATCGCAAATTTGTCAAATCCCGTCGAAATTTTATAATGAATTCCCTGCGTATTAAAACTTCCGTAATTCAGTTGTATTTCATTTTCGGTTATTCTGTTAAAAGTCAGCTGGTTGTTCAAATGTATGGTTCCGCCAATAGCGCTGCTGCCGTAAAGTACGCTTCCGCCACCGGGTTTCACAACAATATTATCGTAACCTTTAAAAGCTGTCGAATTAAAATCTGTCTGACCTAAAAGTGCCGAATTGATCTTAATTCCGTTCCACAAAACACTTGTCTGTTGTGCGGTTGTACCTCTGAACGACGGAGAACTTACCATTCCATATCCGTTTTCCTTAAAATAAATGGTAGTGTTTTTCTGAAGAAAATCGGTAAAGGTTCCTATGCTGTTCTCTAAAAGCGAATCGTTAAGAACAAGGGAGTGTTGCGATTTAGACTGTTTTGAAATTTTATTCTTTTCAATAACAAGCTCTTCAAGCTGAATAGATGTATTGTTCTGCGAATAGGCAAAATAAGAATATACCGAAAAGAATAAAGAATATAAGACCGCTTTTTTCATTTTGTTTAACCTTTCTTCCCGAAGGTGAACTAAATTAGTATTCATTAGGCAGGTCTCCTGGCTTGCTTCTTGTTTTTGCCTTCCCAATAAAAATTACCAGTGGCGTAGATAAAAACAATAGTTCATTACAAACAAAGCTTACAGTTGCGGGAACAGCATAGGATTTGAATAAATCGCACCTATTTCCCTATTAATGCTTAAAATTGCAACCTAATACGGCACAAATGTAATCTATTTTATCAATACTACAAATTAAAGTTTTAACGCTGTATGTGTTTTTGTAATCATAATGCGTTACTTTTGCTTAAAATTAAAGCAATGAATTTATCCAGATACATAGTATTGTTGGCTGTAATGGCTTTTGTTAGCTGTAAAAAAACAGTTGAAACACCTGCTGTAAAAGTAGAAAACAGCGTGGAATATGCTAATGGATTGCAAATTAACAATTACAGCGATTTTACGGTTGTGAAAATTACCAAACCTTGGCCCAATGCAACTAAAACTTATACGTATGTGTGCGCAAATTCTAGTAAAAACTTGCCCGACAGCCTGGTACAGTATCCGTTTATACAAACACCGGTTAAAAGTTTGGTAGCCACATCTACTACACATATTTCTTCGATAGTTGCCTTAAATGAAACAGATAAATTGGTTGGTTTCCCAAATTTAAATTACGTTTCTTCTCCAGTAGTCAGACAGTTGATTGATGCTGGAAAAATAAAAGAACTGTCAGATAAAGAAAATTTGAATTTTGAAAAAACCGTAGATTTACAGCCCCAACTGATAATAGGTTTGAGTATGGATAGTGAAACCGCAAAGTTTAATCAGTTCGAAAAAGCGGGAATTCCTGTAATGTATAACGCAGACTGGGTAGAAACATCACCTTTGGGAAAGGCAGAGTGGGTGAAGTTTTTCGGAGTTTTGTTCGATAAACAACAACAAGCTGCCGAATATTTTAAAAATATTGTTACAGAATACAATAATGCCAAAAATGTAGTTAAAAATGTACCCAATAAACCTACCGTTTTAAGTGGCTCTGTTTTTCAGGATGTGTGGTATGTACCACAGGGCGAAAGTTGGATGGCTGCCTTTATAAAAGATGCCGGCGGAAAGTATCTTTGGGACAATAGTAAAGGCACAGGAAGTTTGTCGTTATCTTTTGAAGCTGTTTTTGAAAAGGCCGTAAATGCAGAAATATGGATTGGTCCGGGCGAATTTACAACTTACAGTCAAATGCTTGTTTCTAACAGACATTATGGTAAATTTGCTGCTTTTCAAAATAAAAAAATCTATTCTTATTCTATTAAAAAAGGAACAACAGGTGGTTTAATATTTTATGAGGATGCACCAAACCGCCCCGACTTGGTTTTAAAAGATTTAATCTCCATACTGCATCCGCAGGTTTTGCCTAATTACAAACCCGTATTTATTGAGGCTCTGAAATAATGTTTGATAAATATTACAAATATCATGTATTTTTGGTTGCATTGCTTGCTTTAGCAGCTGTTGTTAACTTAATGATAGGTTCTGTACGTATACCGGTAAGTGATGTTTTGGCTATTATAAGCGATAATTTTTCTGGAAAGGCAAGCTGGGAATATATTGTTTTAGAATATCGTTTGCCCAAACTCATTATTGCCTGTATTGTTGGTGCGGCGCTCTCTGTTGCAGGTATGATGATGCAGACACTTTTTCAAAACCCAATGGCAGAACCTTACATTCTAGGGGTAAGTTCAGGTGCAAGTTTGGGTGTAGCGGTATGTATTTTAGGAAAAAGTCTTTTTTCGCTTACCATACAGAATTATCTTACGGGTAATCTCTCTGTAATTCTCTTCGCTTTAGGGGGTAGTGTTTTGGTGTTGTTCATAGTTTTAGGTATATCGCAACGTATTAAACAAATTGCCACTTTGCTTATTGTAGGACTTATGTTTAGCAGCTTCACAAGTGCTTTTGTAAATGTACTTACCTATTTTTCATCGGCAGAAGAGTTAAAAAAATTTACTTTCTGGAATTTGGGCAGTTTGGGAAATATTTCATGGCAGCAAATGTATTTTATTATTCCTGTTTTAATGGTTGCTTTGTTGGGATCTTTCTTGCTTAACAAATCATTAAATACTCTTTTAATGGGCGAGGGGTATGCTAAAAGTATGGGACTAAACATTAAAAAAGTTAAGTTTTTAATTATTTTAACTACCTGTATGCTAGTTGCGGTATGTACTGCTTTTGTTGGCCCCATTGCATTTATTGGTTTGGCTGTACCGCACATTACACGTATGTTATATAAAACAACCAATCATTTTCAGTTGTTTACAGGCAACATACTTTTAGGAGCCTTTATTTTAACAGTTTGCGATATTATCTGCCAATTACCGGGCGAACATTTTGTACTGCCAATAAATGCTGTTACATCAATTCTGGGTGCACCTTTGGTTATTTACCTTATTCTACGAAACCGATAAAAGCAGGTTAGCTACCTGCTTTAGTTTCTTTTAGTACCAATACGGGTACATCTGCGTGGTATGACAGTTGCTTACTTAAACTTGTTGTAAACAGCTTTTCAAAAAAGTTTAAATGGCGTTTCACAATGCACATTACATCAATCAGTTGGTCGTCTATAAAAAAGAAAACGCTGTCTTCTAATTTTTCGTTTAATACAGTATGAAAGCTTACATTAGCTTCGTTAAATTCCTTTTTCCATTGATCTAAAACATCCATGGCGCTTGGATTTTCGTTTCGTAAAACATGCAGCACCTTTACATCGGCGTTTAAATAATTGGCTATTTTTATTATTTGATGCAATCCGGGTTTATCACTTTCACGCAACATGGTTGCAAAACCAAAATGGTTCAGTCTTTTAAATTGTGCTTTGCGCGGAACACTCAAAATAGGAATTGATACATTTTCCATTACATGTACGGTGTTTGATCCCAGTAATTTTTTTTCAAAACCAGAATTTCCGTTTGTTCCCATAACAATAAAATCTATTTCTTCTTTGCTGATAATTTTTTGAAGAATAGAAAGCATAATTCCTTCTTCAAAAATAAAGGTAAGTTTGATATCGGCACAGTCATAATCTTCTGCGGTTCGGCGTAGTTGCGGAACCTGCTTTTTAAAATTTTCAAAATTGTTCAGTTCAATAGAATTGTATACGTTTTGAATCAATTCGGGCTGCCCGGCAGAAGTTGTAGAAATTACAGGCATTTCATACGTATTCAAAACATAAATTTCGGCATCAATACTTTTTGCAAGTTTTAAGGCATATATAAACGCATTGTTTGCTGTTTCGGAAAAATCGGTCGGGAAAAGAATCTTTTTCATAATATTAGGCTGTTGGTTTGTTGCTATTAAATTACAAATAATTCAACTAATATAAAAAAAATTAAGAGTTTTTTTAAACATACATCAGTCTTTAAAATTAGTACATTATATAAAGTTGGTGTAAATTTGTATTTCAATATTTAACTGTATGATTTTAAACGATACTATTGTGGCTTTAGCTACACCGTCTGGAGCCGGAGCCGTTGCTATTGTTCGTGTGTCTGGCCCTAAAGCTGTTGATACCGTTGCCGATGTGTTTCAATCTGTAAAAAATAAAGACTTACGGAAACAAAAAACGCATACGTTGCATTTGGGATATATTAAAGATGGCGATAAAATCATAGATCAGGTATTGGTTTCTTTGTTTAAGGGAACCAATTCGTATACGGGCGAACCAACAGTTGAAATATCTTGTCACGGATCAACATTCATTCAGCAACAAATCATTCAGTTGTTGTTACGAAAAGGTTGTAGAATGGCTACTGCGGGTGAATTTACGATGCGTTCGTTTTTAAACGGAAAAATGGATTTGTCGCAAGCCGAAGCCGTTGCCGATTTGATTGCATCAGATAACGAAGCAGCTCATCAATTAGCAATACAGCAGATGCGTGGCGGATTTAGTAATGAAATAGCGAAATTACGTGAAGAGTTGTTGAATTTTGCATCGTTAATTGAGTTGGAATTAGATTTTTCTGAAGAAGATGTTGAGTTTGCCGATCGTACTGCCTTCCGTGATTTAGTCAATCGAATTCAATTTGTTTTGAAACGTTTGATTGATTCATTTGCTGTTGGAAACGTGATTAAAAATGGAATTCCTGTTGCAATAGTAGGGGAGCCAAACGTTGGAAAATCTACTTTGTTGAATGCTTTATTAAACGAAGAACGTGCGATTGTATCTGATATCGCCGGAACTACTCGAGATACCATCGAAGATGAATTGGTGATTGACGGCATAGGTTTTCGTTTTATTGATACCGCCGGAATCCGGGAAACCAAAGATGTGGTAGAAAGTATAGGTATTCAAAAAACGTTCGAGAAAATAGAACAAGCACAATTGGTCTTGTTCTTGGTTGAAAACTCACGCGCCAATGATTTAGACAGTTTAAAGCAGGAAATAGCTGAAATAAAAAACAAATACCCACAAAAAGCCTTATTGGTAATTATGAATAAGATGGATTTGTTGGCCGAAGAAGAAATCTTGAATCTAAAATCTAACATCTCCAATCTAATATTTATTTCAGCCAAACAAAAAATAGGAATTGAAGAATTAAAAGGACAATTGTTAGGATTGGTTAATACAGGAGCGTTACGCAATAATGAAACGATCGTTACCAACACCCGTCATTACGATTCGTTAATTAAAGCTTTAGAGGAAATTCAAAAAGTACAATACGGTTTAGATACAAATATACCTGCCGACTTAATGGCTATAGATATCCGTCAAGCATTGTTTTACTTTGGTGAAATTACGGGGCAAGTAACAAACGATGAATTATTAGGAAATATCTTTGCGAATTTTTGTATCGGGAAGTAGTTGTCTTTCTTTTATTTGTTAACTTCTTATAAATGTTATATTTAAGAGCAACTATGTTGCTCTTTTTTGTTGCTTATTTGCTTTGTTTTGATTGAATTTGATGTACAGTTGTTGCCCAAAGCACATCAAAATTATTATATGGAGAAATAATGCACCAACTAGCTACATCAAGCTACTTTGTGCTACAGTTAGCAACATTATGAGTACGAAGATCAAAATACCAAAATTCTGTCAATTCTGTGGACTTTGTTGCCCAAACAACCACTACTCGCTATTGTAGCCACAAGTGCAATTCTAGACACTATAAGCAAATCAAGAAAGAAGAAAAAATAAGAGCCACACTAAGTGAGCAAATTCAAAATGTAAGTTCTGCAAATCCCGAAACCTTGCAAAGTTTGCAAACACTACAAACACTCCCAATCCAAACAACTCACTTTATCAATCTTCGAGATAAAAAATTCCTAAGTGTACAAGAAGCCGCTATTCTTTTAGGTGCTAGTCGTTGGACAATTCAAAGAATGATTAATCGTAACGAATTAAAAGCTTCTAAAATTGGGAGAAGAACAATAATTCAACGAATCAACACCCTGGTACGTAGTCAAAAGTCTGCGAATACATGGAGCAGATTAAACCTTAAACTTGAACCTTAAACTTGAAACCCTACGCCTCAACGATTCAAGATCCTTTATAATCCGTGCATCCGTGCATCTGTGGTAGGAGGGCAGGGAGGTGTATCCGTCAGTTCGAGTGACATTTTGCAGCAGCGCGAAAAAATGTTGTATCGAGAACTCGTAAAGTGATTTTCGAAGTGATTGAAACTTCTCGATACACTCCACTTCGTTTCGTACTCGAAGTGACGAGCGATTCAACACCTGAGGGCGATGTCAAAAGTCTGCGAATACATGGAGCAGAGTATGTGGGGAGCGAAGCTAATTCAACAACTGAATGTATCACATTCAGTCATCAGTGCACATTTTTATACGCCATCAAAATAACATTTAATAAATCCTTTATAATCCGTGCATCTGTGGTAAAATCAAGCAAAACAGAAATTGTAACACAGTACGACAATTAAACAGTTCAACGATTCATCAAATCCTTTATAATCCGTGCATCCGTGGTAGGTTAACCTTATATTTGTCATGCCGCAGGCATCATTTATATTCTATATGTTTTCAACTTGTTGAAAAACTATTTAGTCTTTTTACATTTAATAAAACCTGTTGCATCTATGTGGTAAAAATAAATTTCCCTTATAACCATCTAACTTTATAACACACAGACACCCGAGGACGAAGTCAAAAGTCTGCGAATACATGGAGCAGAGTATGTGGGGAGCGAAGCTAATTCAACAACTGAATATATCACATTCAGTCATCCGTGCACATTTTTATACGTCATCAAAATAACATTTAATAAATCCTTTCTAATCCGTGCATCCGTGGCAAAAAAAAAAGTTATTAATGACAAATTCCCTTATAGCCATTTCCCCTTATAACCATCTAGCTTTATAACAACTCAACAACTCAACAACTCAACGATTCATCAACATTAAACCCTCCCTTTCACAATCCAAAAAAAAACACTAATTTGTCCCTCATAACAGCAACGTTAAAAAAAGAACATAGAAAAACATAAAAAATGAAAAACATATTGGTAACGGGCGGCTTGGGTTATATAGGTTCGCATACCGTAGTCGCATTACAGCAGGCGGGTTTTAAAGTGTATATTATCGACGATCTTTCCAATACGCAGATCGAAGTGTTAGATAAAATAACCGGCATAACGGGCGTACAGCCTGTCTATTCAAATATCGACTTAAAAGACTTTGATGCTGTAAAAATGTTTTTTCAGTCACATACCATTCACGGCATCGTTCACTTTGCGGCTTTCAAGGCTGTGGGCGAATCGGTAGCCAAACCATTAATGTATTACCGCAATAATCTGGTAAGTCTTATAAACGTATTGCAGGCAATGGAAGAATATCAGGCAGATAATTTCATCTTCTCTTCTTCCTGTACGGTTTATGGTCAGGCCGACCGCATGCCTATAAACGAAGCTACACCGCTTAAAAAACCGGAATCTCCTTACGGCAATACAAAAAAAATGGGTGAAGAAATCATTGAAGATTTCGTTACAGCCGCTGGTAAAAAAGCCATCGCGTTGCGTTATTTTAATCCGGTGGGTGCGCATAGTTCGGCAGCCATTGGTGAAGTACCAAACGGAATTCCTAATAATCTCATTCCGTATGTAACACAAACAGCTATGGGCATTAGGGAAAGTCTGGGTGTTTTTGGTAACGATTACGAAACACGCGACGGTACGGCGGTACGCGATTATATCGACGTGAACGATCTGGCAGATGCACATGTAAAAGCGATGCAGCGCCTGCTTGACGGGAAGAATAAATCAGCTCTTGAATTTTTCAATCTGGGTTCGGGTACGGGATCAACCGTCTTGGAAATCGTACAGGCTTTTGAGCAGGCAAACAGTTTAAAAATCAATTACGAAATAAAACCCCGTAGGGCAGGTGACATCGTACAGGCTTATGCCGATTATTCGTACGCACAGGCAGAATTAGGCTGGCAGCCTGTTACCCCGTTGCAAACTTCCATGCAGACAGCCTGGAAATTCCAACAGCAGTTAAGCAAGGCAACAGAATAAATAGTGCATGTGTAATCAGACAGGAAGGTGTATCCGTCAGTTCGACATTTTGCAACGTAGTGAAGAAATGTTGTATCGAGAACCGTTAAAATAGATTTTCGAACTGATTGAAACTTCTCGATACACTCCACTTCGTTTCGTACTCGAAGTGACGAAGTTTGTGTATCGTCAGTTCGTCTGACATTTTGCAACGCAGTGACAAAATGTTGTATCGAGAACTGTTATAAGGTTAAATGGCTAAATAAAACATTTGGCAATACCTGACTGAATGTATCACATTCAGTCATCAGTGCACATTTTATACGCCATCAAAATAACATTTAATAAATTCTTTATAATCCGTGCATCTGTGGTAAAATCAAGCAAAACAGAAATTGTAACACAGTACGACAATTAAACAGTTCAACGATTCAACATTAAAACATCCTTTATAATCCGTGCATCCGTAGAAAAAAAATTTAATTAAAACAAAATGGTTTATATAGCCCGCGGTATCCAAGCTTTAAGCGAGCGTCGAAAACGGTGCAGTTGGTGTTAAAACACATAGGGTTGCGAAGCAACGTTTCGATGGGTTAGACAACCAATCGTATTTTGACCGTTAAAAGCTTGATTGGAGAATCTGGTCAAGTTGACCACCTGATTCTGGCGAAAGTGATCACCTA
>JBEBXO010000005.1:0-77351 GCA_040391585.1 Paenimyroides ummariense
CGGTAATATCAACAGAATACGCACCGGCAGACAATCCTGTTATTGAATTTGTGGTTTCATTGGTACTCCATAAATAGGTGTAAGGTGCTGTTCCGCCTGTTGGTGCTAATGTGATACTTCCGTTATTGGCACCGTTACAGGTAATGTTTGCAACTACTATATTTGATAAAAGAGCATCAGGCTCGTCTATGGTAACTGTTTCGGTAACGGTACGGTTAGCTGCATCGGTTACTGTTACAGTATAACTACCTGCAATTAATCCGGTTGCAGTTGCTGCTGTCCCCCCCGAAGGTGTCCATGCATAAGTAAAAGGGGGCAGGCCTTCAGCAACGGTTGCATTTGCAGTTCCTGTCCCGTCCTTGCATAATGCGTCTGTTTTTACAATGGTTACTGTTGGTGGGTCAGGTAGTGTTACTTCTAATTTAACATCTACATAGCTGCCGTTTAATGCAGGTCCGCATGATGTGATGTTGCCAGACCAGCTGTTTGCAAAGCGTACGCGGTAGTTACCTACAGCCTGTCCGGCAGGTATTGTAATCACTCCGGAGTAAGTTGATGTGTAGCTTGTTGTTGCCCAGATGGTTTCTCCTGCATCAGCGAAATCACCGTCCTGGTTCCAGTCAATCCAACAGTAGAAATAGTTGGTACTTGATGATGGAGTCATTGAAATACTTACGGTTCCACCTATTTTTTGTGAAAACGAAACAGTGCTGTATCTGTCCTCAAAAGCAGAATAGGCCGTAGCGGTATAAGAAAGATTAGTTAGTCCGGTGGTAGAGGTAATGTCACTTAAATAATAGATATTTCCACCTAAAGGTACACAATGACATTCCGATGGAAGGTTTTGTCCTATGCTTAATACATTCGAAGTTGCAGTAGCGTTACTGTGGGTACAGGTAATAACACAGCGGTAATCGGTAGGTACGGTTTGGTTTGCAACCGTGTAGTCTATGCCCGTTGCACCCGATATATCGGTAAAGGAGTTAGCGCCTGCAGCCGAACTTTGCCATTGGTACGTAATACCGCCTCCAACGGTGGCTCCTGTTAACGATACCGTAAAAGGGGTACCCGCACAGCCGTTGGTTACGGTAGCTGTTGCAGTACCTGCAGACGGTGTGCCCGAACAAGGGGGCAAACTCAATATATTTACACTGTAATCGTGTGTTTCACCATAGTCTTCTAACGAACAGGCCGTGAAGCCCATTCCGTAATAAACAAGCCGTACACGCATTCTTTTAATACCGGCAGCAGCAGTTAACGGTATGGCAATGGTTGCAGTGGTAAAGTTCGGACTTGGCTCTACGGCAACTTCTGTTAGTACTCTTTCTGTAGCTTCAAAGGTTCCGTTATTGTTAAAGTCAATCCAGATACTGGCGTATTCCTCGTCTGTAATCGGGTAACTTGTGTTTATTTGTACCGTGTAACTTTGTCCGGGTAAAACATCTACAGCAGGCAGCGTAGCCGATCTGTTAAGGTAACCGCCAGAGGTACAGCCGGTATTCAGATCGCTTAAAACAGATGTTCCCTGGCCGGTTAATATAAAACTGTTTATATCGTCGTCCCACCAACAATCGTCAATGTAATCGGGTGAACAATAGGTTTGTGCATAGCTGTTTAGTAGTGGGATAAATAAGGCGAGGAGCAGTAAGATGCTGAATCTACTTCTTTTGGAATCTCTTGATTGTAAATTTTTTTTCATAATTAGGAATTTTAAGGGCAAATAAGTTAAAAAGGTTTAGTTATTTATATACGTTGTCTGTTTTACTGTCTAGATTATTAAATATATATTATTAATTTTTTGTTAATATAAGTTGAATTCATAAATATATCTAAAAAAAGATAAAAAGAATAAAATTCTTGCTGTTTTATTTTTTTTAAATGATATCAGGGCGTTATAACAAAAAAAAAAACACCGTTGAAGAGGGCAGGAAGGTGTATCCGTCAGTTCGATGACATTTTGCAGTAGCACGAAAAAATGTTGTATCGAGAACTCGTAAAGTGATTTTCGAACTGATTGAAACATCCTTTCTAATCCGTGCATCCGTGGTAAAATCAAGCAAAACAGAAATTGTAACACAGTAAGACAATTAAACAGTTTAACAACTCAACGATTCAACAATCCTTTATAATCCGTGCATCCGTGGTAGGTTAACCTTATATTTGTCATGCCGCAGGCATCATTTATATTCTATATGTTTTCAACTTGTTGAAAAACTATTTAGTCTTTTTACATTTAATAAAACCTGTTGCATCTATGTGGTAAAAATAAATTTCCCTTATAACCATCTAACTTTATAACACACAGACACCCGAGGACGAAGTCAAAAGTCTGCGAATACATGGAGCAGAGTATGTGGGGAGCGAAGCTAATTCAACAACTGAATATATCACATTCAGTCATCCGTGCACATTTTTTACGCTATCAAAATAACATTTAATAAATCCATTATAATCCGTGTATCCGTGGCAAAAAAATAATGTATCGTCCTAAAAAAACTTTACTATCCGTGCATCCGTGACGCTATGTGATTTCAACTTGTTGAAAAACTATTTAATCTTTTCTACATCTAGAAGATCTATTGTATCTATGTGGTAAAAATAAACAATGGTTTAAGGCAAATTCCCTTATAACCCATTTCACTTTCTAACTTTATAACAAAAAATCTCTCCTTGAGCAGTGCAGGGAGGCGTATCCGTCAGTTCGATGACATTTTGCAGTAGCACGAAAAAATGTTGTATCGAGAACTCGTAAAGTGATTTTCGAACTGATTAAAACATCCTTTCTAATCCGTGCATCCGTGGTAGGTTAACCTTATATTTGTCATGCCGCAGGCATCATTTATATTCTATATGTTTTCAACTTGTTGAAAAACTATTTAAACTTTTCTATATTTAGTAAGACCTATTGTATCTATGTGGTAAAAATAAACAATGGTTTAAGGCCAATTCTCTTATAACCTATTTCACTTTCTAACTATCTAGCTTTATAACAACTCAACGATTCAACACAACTTGTCCCGGATACGGGATCAACAATCGTCAACCCTTTATAATCCGTGCATCCGTGGTAAAAAAAGATAACAACTGAATATATCACATTCAGTCATCAGTGCACATTTTTATACGCCATCAAAATAACATTTAATAAATCCTTTATAATCCGTGTATCCGTGGCAAAAAAATAATGTATCGTCCTAAAAAAACTTTACTATCCGTGCATCCGTGACGCTATGTGATTTCAACTTGTTGAAAAACTATTTAATCTTTTCTACATCTAGAAGATCTATTGTATCTATGTGGTAAAAATAAACAATGGTTTAAGGCAAATTCCCTTATAACCCATTTCACTTTCTAACTTTATAACAAAAAATCTCTCCTTGAGCAGTGCAGGGAGGCGTATCCGTCAGTTCGACATTTTGGAACAACGAAAAAAAATGTTGTATCGAGAACTATAACGAGAATAGGAAGATTTAATAATAAAAATCAACAAAATCACCAAATACACCTGAAAGTATCATTCAAGTATTCGTGTATATTTATACGCTATCAACATAACATTTAATAAATCCTTTCTAATCCGTGCATCTGTGGTAAAATCAAGCAAAACAGAAATTGTAACACAGTACGACAATTAAACAGTTCAACGATTCAACAATTCATACTATATGTTTTCAACTTGTTGAAAAACTATTTAATCTTTTTACGTTTAATAAGATCTATTGTATCTATGTGGTAAAAACAAATAACTCTTCAAGACAAATTCCCTTATAGCCATTTCCCCTTATAGCCATTTCAATTTATAACTATATAGCTTTATAACAAAACTTGTCTTGGAACCGGGATCAACACTACAATATAGTCTCAAGTCTCAAGTCTCAAATCTTAAAAGTTCAACGAATCAACGACTAACCATACCTCTCCGTTACACAAATTCCCAATTCCAATCTGTGCATACGCAGTTGTGCTTTAAAGAAGTTTGATATAGTTCGTTTACACGCGTTTTTACCTGCACTTCCTCAAACGGAGTCAGGACCGCGTTTACTTTCACCTGACAGTTTTTGAGTTTGTTTTTAAAATAAACGGCTTCCCAGTTAAGTTCGGTAAGTTCCAACGCGAATTTCTGGGCAGTGCGTGAACTCTCACAACTGAAATACCCTGTAAAGGCAATACGGTTGGTTGCTGATACAGTCTTTTTATCATTAAAGAGCCCATCAATTTCACGAAGCGTAAAATCAGCCAGTCTGTTGGTGCCGGATGATGTGTTTTTTTTCCGGCTGAATAAGAAGTTCATGTTTTATGTATGTTTATCAGGTAAATGTAGCGTTAATTGTGATAAGTTGTTATATGTTTCGAATTTTTTTACATAAAATTAATTTATGGTAACGGTTGTGTTAAAAAAAGGTTTTGCTGTTGCGTGCAAGTAGCACAATAACTTCTTTCGACTAAATGTCTGAATATTGCTTTCAATTTACAGTCACATTTTGTTGTTGTTTCGTATCACCATTTCACTTTATAACCATCTGCTTTTTTACAAATAAACACCCGAGGACGAAGTCAAAAGTCTGCGAATGCATGGAGCAGAGTATGTGGGGAGCGAAGCTAATTAAACGATTCAACCTTACGATACATCATGTAAAATATACTAGTTGTTTTCAACTTGTTGAAAAACTATTAAATCTTTTTTACATTTAATAAGATCTATTGAATCTATGTGGTAAAAATAAATGTTTGTTCAATAGAATTACCCTTATAACCATTTCCCCTTATAGCCATTTCAATTTATAACTATCTAGCTTTATAACAAAACTTGTCTTGGAACCGGGATCAACAACTGAATGTACCACATTCAGTCATCAGTGTACATTTTTATACGCCATCAAAATAACATTTAATAAATCCTTTCTAATCCGTGCATCTGTGGTAAAATCAAGCAAAACAGAAATTGTAACACAGTACGACAATTCAACAGTTCAACGATTCAACAATACATACTATATGTTTTCAACTTGTTGAAAAACTATTAAATCTTTTTTACATTTAATAAGATCTATTGAATCTATGTGGTAAAAATAAATGTTTGTTCAATAGAATTACCTTTATAACCATTTCACTTTCTAGCTATCTAGCTTTATAACAAAACTTGTCTTGGAACCGGGATCAACAACTGAATGTACCACATTCAGTCATCAGTGCACATTTTTATACGCCATCAAAATAACATTTAATAAATCCTTTATAATCCGTGCATCTGTGGTAAAAAAAATATAACAGCTGAATGTATAACATTCAGTCATCAGTACACATTTTTATACGCCATCAAAATAACATTTAATAAATTCTTTATAATCCGTGCATCTGTGGTAAAATCAAGCAAAACAGAAATTGTAACACAGTTCAACGATTAAACAGTTCAACAATTAACCAATTCATCAGTTCAACGAATAAACGAATCATCAAATCAACAAATTACCATTTCAACAAAAAGTGTATCTTTGAAAAAAAAATAGTCAAATAACCCTATATATGAAACAAACCATCATTATCACCGGAGGGGCGGGATTTATCGGATCGCACGTCGTTCGTGAATTGGTAACCAAATATCCCGATTATACCATCGTTAATTTAGATGCATTAACTTATGCAGGTAATCTGGAAAATTTAAAAGATATCGATCAGTTACCAAACTATAAGTTTGAGAAGGTAGACATATGCGATGCACAGGCAGTTTTAAATGTTTTTAAAAAACACCAGCCAACCGGAGTTATTCATCTGGCAGCCGAATCACATGTAGACCGTTCTATTGCCGATCCTTCTGCGTTTGTAATGACCAACGTTATAGGTACGGTAAATTTGTTGAATGCAGCTCGTGAAATATGGAAAGATGATTTTCAGGGTAAACGTTTCCATCACGTGTCTACCGACGAGGTTTTCGGAGCTTTGGGCAGTGAAGGTTTCTTTACCGAAGAAACAAGTTACGACCCACATTCGCCGTACTCTGCTTCTAAAGCGGCTTCCGATCATTTTGTGCGTGCCTATCACGATACTTACGGTCTCCCTGTTGTTTTAACAAACTGTTCAAACAATTACGGTCCCAACCATTTTCCTGAAAAACTGATTCCGTTGTGTATTCACAACATCATCAACAACAAACCACTGCCTATTTATGGCGACGGAAAATATACCCGCGACTGGTTGTTTGTAATCGATCACGCAAAGGCAATCGATCTGGTTTTCCACCAAGGAAAGAATGGTGGTTCGTACAATGTGGGAGGATTTAACGAATGGCAGAACATTGATCTGGCTAAAGAATTATGCAGACAGATGGATGCCAAGTTAGGTCGCGAACCAGGCACATCGGCACAGCTGATTACTTTTGTTAAAGACCGTCCGGGTCACGATCTGCGTTATGCCATTGATGCCAATAAAATCAACAAAGAATTAGGCTGGTATCCAAGCGTCACCTTTGAACAGGGACTTGCAAAAACAATCGACTGGTTTATGGATAATCAGGAATGGTTAAACAATGTAACATCAGGCGATTACCAAAAATATTATCAGGAACAGTATAAATAATACCAAGGTTTTATGTCATTCTGACGAAGGAAGAATCTCTTTCAAAAAGAGTCTGTCATTCTAGCGAAGGAAGAATCACTTTCAAAAAGAGTTTTGTCATTAACTTCGTTCAGTTCGCAAGCTCGTGTCTGACGAAAGAAGAATTTCTTTAAAGTTTTTTTTTGTCATTCTAGCGAAGGAAGAATCACTTTCAAAAAGAGTTTGTCATTAACTTCGTTCAGTTCGCAAGCTCGTGTCTGACGAAGGAAGAATCTCATTCATCAATGGACGTCTCACTTAATAACCATTTAATCATACTGCCTCTAGATCGCGATTGCGATACCTATTAAGTAAAAAATTAAATTAAAACAGGAGTTTAATTAGAAAGGTAAATTAGTTACCAGTTATTAATTAGCTCCGTTACTAAATAACATGAAAGCAACAGAAACAAAATTAAAAGGTTGTTTTATTTTAGAGCCTACAATATTTAAAGACGATAGGGGATATTTTTTTGAATCTTATAACGAATTAAAATTAGAACAAATTTTAGGTTACAAACCTGTTTTTGTGCAAGACAACCAGTCAAAATCATCTTTTGGTGTGGTACGGGGGCTTCACATGCAGGCAGGCGATTTTTCACAAGCTAAGTTGGTTCGTGTATTGGAAGGAGCTGTGCTTGATGTAGTGGTTGATGCTCGTGAAGGTTCAGAAACCTTTGGTCAATCATTCAGTATTGAGCTTACTGCTGATAATAACAAGCAACTGTTTATTCCTAAAGGATTTTTACATGGATTTTCTGTTTTGAGTTCAGAAGCGGTTTTTTTCTATAAATGTGATGATTTCTACAATAAAGAATCAGAGAGAGGTATCAATCCATTGGATAAAAGTTTAAATATCGACTGGAAAATTGCCGAAGATCAAATGATTCTATCAGAAAAAGACAGAGAAGCATCTGAATTTACTCAAATCTTTAATAGATAATATGATTAAAGTTTTAATTACCGGGAAAAATGGACAGTTAGGTTCTGAACTTCAAGAGCTTGCACATAATTACTCTACTTATAATTTTGTTTCTGTTGACCGTGAGGAAATGGACTTAAGTAATTCCGAGCAGATACTACAGGTTTTAAATAATGAAAAACCAGAAATTATTATCAGTGTAGGTGCCTATACCGCAGTAGATAAAGCCGAAAACGATCAGGAACTGTGCAACGCTGTAAACAATATCGCCGTTAAAGCAATAGGGGAATGGGCAGCTGAAAATAACGCAAAGGTTATTCATATAAGTACCGATTATGTTTTTGATGGAACCAGTGAAACCCCTTTGAAAGAAACCGATGCTACAGATCCGATTAACGTATATGGTTTAACCAAATTACAGGGCGAACAAGCTTTGGCAGCATCGGGTGCAGATTATGTAATCATCCGCACGGCATGGGTATATTCTACCTACGGAGCTAATTTTGTAAAAACCATGATGCGTTTAATGAACGAACGGGAAGAAATAGGCGTGGTAGCAGACCAGACCGGTACCCCAACCTATGCACGCGACCTGGCACTGGCTATTATGAAAGTGATTGAAGCACCAGAATTCGTACAGGGAATTTATCATTACAGCAACGAAGGAAAAATAAGCTGGCATGAATTTGCTACCGCAATAAAGGAAATCAAAGGTTTTAGTACCAAGATAAATGCTATTAGTAGTGATGCCTTTCCAACACCGGCAAAACGACCAAACTTTTCGTTGTTAGACAAAACAAAAATAAAAGAAGTATATCAGGTAGCCGTTCCAGACTGGAAAAAAAGCCTGCAAGAAATGCTTGCTAAATTATAGTATTTTAAACGGAGTAATAATTCAATTGTTACTCCGTTTCTCTTTATATAAATATACTGTCATACCGAGCGAAGTCGAGGTATCTCATCAAACATCCCGCACCAAATTTCTGAATGTACCACATTCAGTCATCCTTGTAGATTTTATAAGTTCCCGTATACGGGATCAACACTACAATATACAGTAATACGCTATAAAGTAAAACAACAAATATCAAACCTTAAACCCCACGACTCAACGATTCAAATAGATCCTTTATAATCCGTGCATCCGTGACGCTATGTGATTTCAACTTGTTGAAAAGCTATTTAAACCTTTCTATATTTAGTAAGACCTATTGTATCTATGTGGTAAAAATAAACAATGGTTTAAGGCCAATTCTCTTATAACCTATTTCACTTTCTAACTTTATAACAACTCAATGATTCAACACAACTTGTCCCGGATAGGGGATCAACACTACAATATACAGTAATACGCTATACAGTAAAAAACAAACCAACTTCAAACCTTAAACTTGAAACTCCAAGACTCCAAGACTCAACGATTCAAAAGATCCTTTATAATCCGTGCATCCGTGACGCTATGTGATTTCAACTTGTTGAAAAGCTATTTAAACCTTTCTATATTTAGTAAGACCTATTGTATCTATGTGGTAAAAATAAACAATGGTTTAAGGCCAATTCTCTTATAACCTATTTCACTTTCTAACTATCTAGCTTTATAACAACTCAACGATTCAACACAACTTGTCCCGGATACGGGATCAACACAACTTGTTCCGTATATGAGATCAAAGATTCAAAAGATCCTTTATAATCCGTGCATCCGTGACGCTATGTGATTTCAACTTGTTGAAAAGCTATTTAAACCTTTCTATATTTAGTAAGACCTATTGTATCTATGTGGTAAAAATAAACAATGGTTTAAGGCCAATTCTCTTATAACCTATTTCACTTTCTAACTATCTAGCTTTATAACAACTCAACGATTCAACACAACTTGTCCCGGATACGGGATCAACACTACAATATACAGTAAAAAACAAACCAACTTCCAACTTTAAACTTCAAACCTTAAAACTTGAAACCCCAAAGCTCAACGATTCAAAAAATCCTTTATAATCATCCGTGCATCCGTGACGCTATGTGATTTAAACTTGTTGAAAAGCTATTTAAACTTTTCTATAATTAGTAAGACCTATTGTATCTATGTGGTAAAAATAAACAATGGTTTAAGGCCAATTCTCTTATAACCTATTTCACTTTCTAACTATCTAGCTTTATAACAACTCAACGATTCAACACAACTTGTCCCGTATACGGGATCAACACTACAATATACAGTAATACGCTATACAGTAAAAAACAAACGAACTTCAAACCTTAAACACCAAGACTCAACGATTCAACAAATCCTAAATAACCCGCGCATCCGTGGCAAAAAAAGTATATACGCTCTGCTTCATTATCATAAATAGGCATTTCATAACTTTATACCAAATTACCATTCACTATTATTTAAATTAAATATTCTTTATATTTGTAAATGCAAAATAGTTTGAAAAATGAATTACACAATATCCTTTCAGGAAAGGGCAAAGTTAGGTTTGGAACAGTTATCCAAGCAATTACCTGTTACATTAGCAATGGCACGCAAGCAGGCACAACAATTGAAGTTAAAAAGCCTTTCAAAGAACAAGAAACAAAGATCTTAGAAGGTTATTTAACTGCAAATAATTTATGGATTAATAACATTGATTTTTCACAGTATGTAAGTGAGGGGGCTGAGCAAAAAGTTTACCTGAAAGATAATGAATATGTATTGAAATTAAATGACGCTATTTATTATAGTTCTTGGCGAGATTATTTATACAATTTGCTGCTTCATAATTTCTTTTTTCCTGATACAGCTTATGAATTGAAAGGATTTACCAAAGAAAATGATATTTTATATGCAGTTGTTCAGCAAAACTATGTTTTTGTTACTTCAGTAACCGATTTAGTTATGGTAAAGAATTTTCTAACAGCAAATGGTTTTTATAATAACCGTAACAATGATTATATCAATAAGGAAATAGGAATTATATTAGAAGATTTACATGATGAAAATGTTCTAACACAAAATGATATTTTATATTTCATTGATACTGTTTTTTATTTAACAGATGAATTTTGGAAAGGTTTATAAGCAAAACACTTCAATCTACAATCACCAATCAAAACAACTGAATGTATCACATTCAGCCATCCTTGAAGATTTATTACGTTCTTAAAATAAAACATTTTAGTAAATTCATTAAAATCCGTGCATCCGTGGCAAAAAAATGTTTGTTCAATACAGATTCCTTTTCTAACCAGCCATCGGGATCACCAACGGTCGCTAGCTTGTCGAAGTGCAACAATTCAACATCAGTCTACCACAGATCAGCCGGACTCAAACGAATTAGTCTACTGACTTAAATTCACGCCCAGCATCAAACATCCAACACCAACCAACACTATGCACTGTCACTCTGAACTTGATTCAGACACGAACTTGCGAACTGACGCAGTAGTCTCCTCCATTGAAAAATAGAATAATTGTATAATTTGTGTTTATTTCAAAAGCAATGTATTCGTTGTAAAAGTTTCAATCAAAACACATTGCGACTATTAATCCCACGATTCAACGATTAATCGAATCAACGGTTCAACATCAGTCTACCACAGATCAGCCGGACTCAAACGAATTAGTCTACTGACTTAAATTCACGCCCAGCATCAAACATCCAACACCCAACACCCAACATCCCACACCAAACACCCCTCCACATTACCAAATCGTAATTTTTTTTAACAAACATTTGTTTTATAAGTTAAAACGAGTACCTTTACTGCTCATTTTAACAAAACATGTTAGACCTGTTAATTACATCAAAAACCCGTGTAAAACTGTTAGTGAAGTTCTTTATAACTTCAGCCAATTCAGGGCATTTACGTGGTTTGGCTACGGAGTTTAACGAATCAACAAATGCCATTCGCAAAGAGTTGAATCATTTGGCCGATGCTGGTTATTTAGAGAAGAAAGAAGTAAGCAACAAAATAGCGTATGCCGCCAATACCCAACACCCTATGTTTAAATTGTTGCAGCAGGTGGTGCATAAGTATTTGGGATTGGATACCATTGTGGAACAGATTTTAGACCGTATGGGCGATGTTTCGCAAATAGAATTAGTTGGCGATTACGCAAAGGGGATCGACAGCGGTATTATTGAAGTAAACATTGTGGGTAACACCATTAATAAGGATTATACCCACAGCATTATTCCTAAAATTGAAGAAATAGTGCATCGTAAAGTGGTGTTTTATTACGATAAAGAGTTGTCTGATGAGGGAATGGTGTTGTATGGGGAAAAATAAAATTCAAAAAAGATAAAAAAATTTACCTTTATAACTATTTCACCATATAATCAAAAGGATATGAAATTCGAAATTGAAAATTTTATCGCTAATTTAAACACCATTCAATGCAGTGAAAGTATTGAGCTTCGGTCGAGGTTTCAAAGACTTGGTTAAAATATTTGGCAGATAAAAACCAAAAAACTGAAAAAGAATTGTTGCGGATGATGTTTGAATATCAAAAATTTTTAAAAGTATCACAACAAGCAGATTCGCAAATACGCGTATCATTAAATAAAAAATAACATTATGAAAATAGGAATAACCTTTAGCGCATTCGATTTATTGCATGCCGGTCACATCAAAATGTTAGAGGACGCCAAACGCCAGTGCGATTATTTAATATGCGGATTGCAAACCGATCCTACATTAGATCGTCCGGAAAAAAACCGTCCGGTTCAAACCGTGGTAGAGCGTTACATTCAGTTAAAGGCGTGTTCTTATGTAGATGAGGTGGTGCCTTATGCCACCGAGCAAGATTTAGAAGATATATTGCGTTCGTTTAAATTAGATGTCCGTATATTGGGCGACGAATATAAGGACAAGAATTTCACCGGCAGAACTTATTGCGAAGAAAAAGGAATTGAACTGTATTTTAATTGCAGGGATCATCGTTTTTCAAGCTCGGGTTTACGTAAAGAGGTAGTAGAAAAAGAAATTACAAAATTAACAGAATAATAAGTTTTAAGGTCACTGAGCTTGTCGAAGTGACGTCAGTTCGAGCGGTAGTCGAGAACATAAAATTCAACCATTAACCGAATCTTGTCCCGACTTATCGGGATCAACAATTCAATATTTAAAAAATATGAAAGGAATAATCTTAGCCGGAGGGTCTGGAACCCGTTTACACCCCTTAACCTTAGCTGTAAGCAAACAGCTAATGCCGGTTTATGATAAACCCATGATTTATTACCCTTTATCAACCTTGTTGTTGGCGGGTATTAATGAAATATTGATTATTTCAACGCCGCACGATTTACCGCATTTCAAAAAATTATTAGGCGACGGTTCACAAATCGGTTGCTGTTTTAAATATGCTGAACAACCCCAACCTAATGGTTTGGCACAGGCGTTTGTGATTGGTGAACAATTTATAGGTAACGATAAAGTAGCATTGGTATTAGGTGATAACATCTTTTATGGTAGTGGTATGAGCAAATTGCTGCAAAACTGTACCAAAGAAGAAGGCGGAGTGGTATTTGCTTATCCGGTGCATGACCCGGAGCGTTATGGGGTAGTAGAATTTGATGCGGATAATAATGTATTGTCAATAGAAGAAAAGCCTACAAATCCAAAATCTAATTATGCAGTGCCGGGATTGTATTTCTATGATAATTCAGTAGTGGAAATTGCAAAAAACATTGCACCCTCGGCACGTGGCGAATACGAGATTACCGATGTGAATAAAGAATATTTAAAACAAGGTAAATTACGCGTAGGTGTTTTTGACCGTGGCACCGCTTGGTTGGATACCGGTACCTTTGCTTCATTAATGCAGGCGGGACAATTTGTACAGGTGATTGAAGAACGCCAGGGAATGAAAATTGGTGCTATTGAAGAAGTAGCTTACCGTATGGGTTACATTAATAAAGAACAGTTAATAAAAGCTGCCGAACCATTAAAAAAAAGTGGTTACGGCGAGTATTTAATGAATATTACAAAGTAATGAATAAAACAAAACACTTAATTATTTTTGGAACAAGACCGGAAGCTATTAAAATGGCTCCATTGGTAAAAGAATTTCAAAAACATTCACAATTTGTAACGAAGGTATGTGTTACAGCACAGCATCGTGAAATGTTAGATCAAGTTTTAGATTTTTTTGAAATTCAACCAGATTTTGATTTGAATTTAATGAAACCAAATCAGAATTTGTTTTCGTTAACAGCTGATATTATTACAGAATTAAAACCAGTTTTAGAAGATTTTAAACCTGATTTTGTGTATGTTCATGGGGATACCTCAACATCATCTGTAGCTGCTTTAGCTTCATTTTATGCTGGTGCTAAAGTATGTCATGTCGAAGCTGGTTTACGTACTCATAATAAGTGGTCTCCATTTCCTGAAGAAATGAATCGACAGTTGACTGGAAGATTGGCTGATTATCATTTTGCTCCTACTCAACAATCTTATGACAATTTAATTGAGGAAAATGTTAATGCTAAAAATATTGTTATTACTGGAAATACAGTGATAGATGCTTTATTAGACAGCTCGAAAAGAGTTAATAAAATCGAAAATAATGAAATAGATTATTTGAAATCTATTGTAGATTCATCAAAGAAAATAATTTTAGTTACAGGACATCGGAGAGAAAACCATGGACAAGGGTTCATTAATATTTGTGAAGCACTAAAAGAAATTGCTTTAAAAAATTCTGATGTACAAATTATTTATCCGGTACATTTAAATCCAAATGTGCAAAAACCCGTGCATGAAATTTTATCGGCCATCACGAACATTAAATTAATTGAGCCTTTAGCATACCCGGCATTCGTTTGGTTAATGAATCAATCCTATATGATTATAACCGATTCTGGTGGTGTACAAGAAGAAGCTCCAAGTTTAGGTAAACCAGTTTTAGTTATGAGAGATACAACAGAAAGACCAGAAGCTGTAGAAGCAGGTACTGTTATATTAGTAGGAACCGATAACCAAAAAATTGTAGAGGAATCAATTAGTTTATTGACAGATACGACTCGTTATGCAAAAATGTCTGCTTTACACAATCCGTATGGAGATGGGAAAGCTTGTGGAAGAATTGTAAAGTTTATTGAGAGTTTGTAATTAATTTATGGTGATAAAGAATATTGGCAGAAAAATATTATCAAACGATATTAATAGAACTATAATTAAAAATTCATCATGGCTTTTTTTTGGAACTTTTTTATCAAAAACTTTTCTATTATTAGCTACTATAATAGTTGCAAGAATAATTGGTAAAAGTGAATATGGTGAGTTTGGAATTATTAGGTCAACAGTAAGTATGTTTATGGCTTTTGCTGAATTAGGTTTGGGCTTAACGGCTACAAAATTTGTTTCTGAATATAAAAAAACAGCCCCGGAAAAAGTTGGTAAAATAATTTCCTTGTCAAATGTGTTTTCGATTTTTTTTGGGTTGTTTTTTACTGTTTTAATTATATTTTTTTCAAAAGAAATAGCTGTTAGCATAAAAGCTTCTCATTTAGACGGAAGTATTAAAATTTCGGCTATAATTTTGTTTTTTAGCGTATTGAATGGAATTCAAAATGGAGTGCTAGTAGGGTTAGAAAGTTATAAATCTTTAGCAAAGAATAACATAGTTTCAGGTTTCTTGTCGCTAGTTTTCCAGGTATTAGGTGCTTATCAATTTGGATTAAATGGACTTATATTAGGATTTGGTTTTCATTTTTTAATTCTGTATATATTAAATCTATTTTCAATAAGAAAATTATTAGATAGTTCTTTTAAGATTAAGCTTTTTTCTAAAAAGAATTTTACAGAGTTAGATATATTGTGGAAATTTAGTTTACCTGCAGTTTTATCTGGTATTTTAGTCAATCCTATTATTTGGTTGAGTAATTACTTTTTAGTTAATCAACCAAATGGTTATAATGAAATGGCAAATTTTGATATAGGTAATCAATGGAGATTAACTATCTTATTCATTCCAACTATTCTCGCCCAAATAGCATTACCTATGTTAACAAAAAATCTAAAAGATAGAGATAATTATAAAGATGTGTTTTATCAAAATTTGAAGATAAATTTTATTGTTTCGACTTTTTTTGTAATTGGTATTGTATTTCTATCACCTTTAATTTTGAAATTATATGGAGATCAGTATAAAGATGCTATTGGTGCTTTCATTGTTATTATGATAACAACAGGTATCCTTGCGATTAATAATGTGGTGGGTCAAGTACTCGCTAGTAAGAGTAAAATGTGGTTAGCATTCTTTATTAATTTGATATGGGGAAGTATAATGGTTTTTTGCAGTTATATTTTAATTGTAAGATTTAATATGGGAGCTTTAGGCTTATCATTATCCTATTTAATTTCATATATTTCACACACTTTCGTACAGTTTACTGTTTGTAAAAAATATATTAAAATATGAAGTTAGAAAAACATTTCAATATTTTGTTCGTTTTATTCGTTGCAATAATTACATTATTATATGGGTTACTTTTATTTAATGGAGTAATTAGTTTTATTCTTTTTAGTTTTGTTTATTATTTTATAATTAATATTTTTTTTAAAGAGTTTAAAAGAACGGGAATCTTACTTTATCTTTTTTTTTCCTTAATAGGATTATCTTTTAGTTATAGTTATCAGCTATCTTATAGTAATAGTTTTGGACCTTATTTCGACGACTCTTTTTATTTTAATAATGCTAAATATTTGAGTGAACTTGTGTTTACTGCTGCTGCTCCAACTTTGTTTGAGGTTGTTTTAGCGGTTTTTTTCTATATATTTGAAGGTGTTTTTAATTTAAAATTAGATCATTTAGATTTAATACCTATTAATTTTATATTAAGCTCCTTGTCTATGTTGCTTGTTTTAAAAATGTTGAGGTTTTTAAATGGAGCAAATTATATAATTGGCGGAATGTTATTGTATGTAGTTTTATTTAATTTTAATTTTTTAGATTCCTCCGTTCATCTTTACAGAGATCCACTGTTAATATTTTTTACATTGATGTCTATATCATATTCTATAAAGAATAAATATATTAAGGCATTGCTGTTTGCAATTTTAGTTGGGTTAATTAGGGGAGCTAATGGAATGCTATGTATATTATTCATAATTATGCATTATTATGTAATAAAGAAAGATTTTAAGATTAAAACTATTATTTTATTATCTTTTTTGTTAATTATGGTGTTTTTTTCTATAGGAGATAAAATTAGTGGATCTTTTCTTAGAGGTGGTTTGGGAAGTAATGATAACAGCTCAATAGCAAGTAGTTTAGAAGAAAGATTTAGTAATTTAGACGATAATAAAAGTGGTTCCGCAAGTTTACGAAATGCTGGAATACTAGGAAGTGTTGCTTTTCCTTTCGTATATATGCTATCTCCTTTACAGGTTTCTTCATCAAATCCTATTGAATTGAATTATGATTATTTACAGTCTGATAAAGATTACTTATTAGGGTCTCGCTTGAGTACTCCTAAATTTTATAATTTTGAATATATTTTGATTCTTTTGCACGTTTTTTTTATCTGCTTTTTCATACCAAAGTTGTTTTTGGGGTTATATTATGGGGTACGTTCTTCTTTAAAAATAGAGAATCTTATTTCATTGTTTTTTATTATTTCAGTATTATTAATTTCTTTTGTATCGATGCAAGCGAGGCATAAGATGTTTTTTATTATTATTTTTCCTTTTATTTTGAGTTATTATTATAAGAATAGAACAATTTCCGAAAAGAAAATAACAAATCTTATTTCTGGAATTATTCTTTTAATAGTTTTATTATATAATATTTTTTAAAAAATGAAACAAAAAATTGTTGTATTTTCAAGTCATAGACATTTTGAAAGTGGAGGAGTAGGTACTCACCTTAAGGTGCTAAATTCTGAGCTTATAAAAAGTAATAAAGATTTTGAATTTATTTTAGGTTTAGATACTAGACAAATAATTAAAATTAAAATAGTAAATTTATTTAATCGGTTTTTATTTAATTCACATGATATTATCTATAATAGTTTGTATATAATAGAGTTGAAAGAAAAATTGAAAAAAAAAATATTAAAGTATGATGATTATGATAAAATAGTTATTCATACTCATGATAAATATACTGCGATAGCATCCTATCTTTGTAAGGATTTATTTACTGATAAAATAGAGATTATTCAAACACTTCATGCCCCTTTTACAGATCAATTTAGAACAGCAATAAAACCTAATGACTCATTAATTAATTTTTCTGAACTACTAGATACTGGTATGACGTTAAAGTTAGATAAAATTATTGCTGTAGATAGCTTACAAAAAAAAATATCAAATGATTTATTAATTTATAAAGACAAAACGATTGAATGTATACCAAATGCAGTTAATACCGATTTTTTAGATAGTATTGAATTCTTTACCACTAATGAAGTGGAATTTAAAAAATTTTTTATTATAGCAAGGCATTTGCATAGTAAGAATGGTGTTATTTATGCAGTGCAAGCTTTTCATAAATTGTTTAATGAAAGTGATTATTATGACGATTTTAAAGTTTTAATCCTTGGTGAGGGAGGCGAAAGAGAAAATATTGAAAATTATATTAATTCAAACAAACTAAAAGAAAAAATTATTCTCTTAGGTGCTAAATCAAATGTTGAAACTGTCAAGCTTATAAAGGGAGCTTACCTATCTCTAATTCCGTCAATTCCTATAGGAAATTACATCGAAGCTACATCGTTAACAATGCTAGAATCAATGTACTTAGAAACACCAGTTTTAGCATCAAATATTGGAGGTTTAGCGGAAGTTATTGTTGATAAATTTAATGGTTTTTTATTTGAGCCTACCGATATTGAAGGACTATGTAACCAATTAAAATTTATTGCTAGTAGTAAAGATGTTTATGAGCGCGTTGTATCAAATGGAAAAAAAACAATTACAGATAAGTATTCAAGTACACTTTGGTTTTCTAAAATTGAGAAAATGTATATTTAATGTAATATTACATTTTGATAGTTGCTTTTGTGAAAGTGCAAAATAATAATAATCAATAAATTGTGTTAAAAAATATGCTTTTAATCATTACAAATATTCCTACACCTTATAGAACAGCATTTTTCAATATACTCAATAATGCTTTATTGAGTATAAACTCTAAATTACATGTTTTTTATTGCGCAAAAAGTGAACCTGGACGTTATTGGAAGTTTATTGAAACAGAAAATAATTATGATTATACATTTCTAGATGGAAGTCATATTTCATTAAAGGGTGTTCATATACATTTAAATTTAAATCTTGTAAGGTCAATTGAAAAAATTAAACCAACTTGGATTTTATTGTCAGGAAGTTGGAATGCTCCTGCTACATTAATAACACTAGCCTTTAGAAAAAAAATAAATGTTCCCATACTATTTTGGAGTGAAGGTCATTTTGATGCAGAAGTAAGAAAGAATAAAATTATTAACTTTTGTAGAAAATTAGTTTTCAGTAAAATTAATAATTATCTAGTTCCAAATGGTAAATCTAAAGAATACATATTATCTTACAATGAAAAAGCACAGTTTGGTCTATTGCCAAATACAATTGACGAAGAGTTTTTTTCAGTTGATAAAGATAAATTATTGGTAAGAGAAAAATTAAATATTCCTTACGATAAAAAAGTGATTGTATTAATATCATCTTTAGATCATCGAAAAGGAGTTTTAGATTTTTTTGAAGCCTTTAAGGAACTAAATTCTTCAGAAATTTATGTTGTACAAATTGGTTTTGGTGAATACTTTGAGTTATTGAAAAAAGAAGTTGAAAATAATAATATTAAAAATTATATCTTAACAGGTCAATTAGATAAAAATGGCGTTAAAGATTATTTAATTGCTGCAGATATATTTGCTTTGCCTACAAGATTAGATCCTAATCCGTTAACTGTTATTGAAGCTGCTTTTATGAAAAAGGCTTTACTTGTTTCGTCTAAAGCAGGTAATGTTGATGAGCTTGTTAAGGATAATATCAATGGATGGATTATTCCTAGTATAGATAAAGAAAAGATTTTAGTTTTTCTAAAAATTATTGAAAATAAAACATTAGATGAAGTAAATGAGATGGGCTGGAAGTCATTTGAAATAGCGACTAAAGGATTTACACGAAGTAAAGCTGCTAATAATGTTGTTTCATTTTTAAAACTGCTTGAAGCTAATGAAAATATTAATTGATAACTCCAATTTGTATGCAGGAGGTGGTATTCAGGTAGCAACATCCTTTCTTTATGATTTATGTTCTATAGAAAATGAAAATCAATATCATGTAGTGCAATCTTTTAATAGTGGAAAACAAATTAATAAATTAGATTTTGATAAAAGATTTAAATTTTATGATTTAACATCTAAAAATAGTTCAATTCTAAAAAGAAGAAGATTTCTTAAGAAGATTGAATCGAAAATAGAACCTAATGTTATATTTACTGTTTTTGGCCCATCTTATCATAAAAGTAAATTTCCTAAAGTTGTTGGTTTTGCTTTGGGACAAGTTCTGTATCCACAATCTCCTTACTTCAAAAAAATAAGCAGGTTATCTAATTTTAAAGTTAAACTAACATCATATTTAAAAAGTTACTTTTTTAAAAAATATAGTGATGTTTTAATTTATGAATCGGATGATGCAAATAAGATATATAGTAATATAACAAAGAATAAAATAGTTGGCTATACGGTTTCAAATACAGTAAATAATGTGTTTTTTAATTGTAGCGAGTGGAAAGAAATTAATGTTGTTAAATCTAAATTTGATATACTTTATTTAACTGCGAATTATCCTCATAAAAATATTGAAATCATTCCAAAAGTGATTGATACAATTTTAGAAATCGGAAAATTGGATAATTTCAGATTTCATCTTTCAGTGACTAAAGAAGAAATGAATTTTGATAAAAAGTACGATCAATATATCAATTATTTGGGTAAAGTAGAAATCAAACAGGTTCCTTTACTTTATAAGAAAATGGATATGTTATTTATGCCAACTTTATTAGAGACGTTTTCAACAACATATTTAGAAGCAATGGTTTCAGAAATTCCCATAGTTACAAGTGACTTAAGTTTTGCTCGAGATATTTGTGCAGATTCTGCTTTGTATGCATCGGCTAGAAATGCTGATGAGTATGCAGACCATATCGTTTCATTATATAATTCAAAGGAACTACGAGATAATTTAGTAGAAAAAAGCAAAGTAAATTTACTTCGATTTGGTACAAGTATGGATCGAACAAAAAAATATTTAGAAATATTAAAAAAGCATGCTCATGCAGACAATTAAGGATAAAGTTTTACTAATTACAGGTGGTACCGGTTCATTCGGAACTGCAGTTCTTAATCGTTTTTTACAAACAGATCATTTCAAAGAAATCCGTATTTTTTCTCGTGACGAGAAAAAGCAGGATGATATGCGAAACTTGTACAAAAACGATAAAATTAAATATTACATTGGTGATGTACGAGATTTTTCAAGTGTAGAGCCTGCTACGCGTGGTGTAGATTATATCTTCCATGCGGCGGCATTAAAGCAAGTGCCTTCGTGTGAATTCTTCCCAATGCAGGCGGTACGAACCAATGTAGAAGGGACGCAAAATGTAATCCGTGCGGCAGCAGCTAATAAAGTACAAAAAGTAATCTGTTTATCTACCGATAAAGCGGCGTATCCTATCAACGCCATGGGAATTTCTAAAGCCATGATGGAAAAAGTAGCTGTTGCTGAATCGAGAAACTTAACGGATACTGTGGTGTGTTTAACACGCTACGGAAACGTAATGGCGTCTCGTGGTTCGGTAATTCCTTTGTTTTTGAATCAAATTCAAAAAGGCGAACCAATCACTATAACCGACCCAAATATGTCGCGTTTCTTCATGTCATTGGAAGATGCGGTTGATTTAGTGTTATTTGCGTTTGAACACGCAAACCCTGGCGATTTATTTGTAAACAAAGCTCCTGCAGGAAGCATTGGCGATTTAGCAAAAGCTTTAATTGAACTAACTGGTAAAGAAGTTCCTGTAAAGGTAATCGGAACACGTCACGGCGAGAAATTATACGAAACGCTGTGTACCCGTGAGGAAATGGCAAAGGCAGAAGATATGGGTGATTTTTACCGAGTTCCAGCTGATAATCGTGATTTAAATTATGCGCAATATTTCTCTGAAGGGGAAAAGGAAATTGCAGTAATCGAAGATTATCATTCGCATAATACCGAACAACAAGGAGTGGAAGGTCTGAAAAAATTGATTTCTAAATTGCCATTAATCCGTAAGGAGGTTTTTGGAGAAGAGGTGATGCAATATCCTTATTAAGTAGTAAAAGGCAAAGGTTAAAAGTAAAAAAGGTCAAAGTAAAGAAATTAATGCTGTTAGAAGGAAAGAAACATCAGGATGAAAGGGGTATTATTACTTTTAATAATGATTTTGATGCCTCGCAGATTAAAAGAATTTACACCATAGAAAATTCTTCAACAGAGTTTATTCGTGGATGGCAAGGTCATAAAATTGAACAAAGATGGTTTGCTTGTATGAAGGGATGTTTTGAGATTTCTGTAATTGATGTAGATGATTTTGAAAAACCGTCAAAAGGCTTACCAATTCAGAAATATCTTTTAACAGCTGATGTTTTAACGTACCTGCATATTCCATCGGGTTGTATTACAGCGATTCAGGCTAAAGAAAAGGAGAGTAAATTACTCGTCTTAGCTGATTATGGGTTGGGAGAAATTGATGATGAATACCGGTTTCCGATAGATTATTTTCTGTAAAGGCAAAAGGAAGAAGGGTAAAAGTAAGAAAGGGAAAAGGCAAAAGGAAGAAGTAAAAAAGTATGATAATATAAAACCAAATTACCAAAAATGAATAACACCTCAACATTGAAAATAGGTATTACAGGTCAAGACGGTTTCGTTGGGAAACATTTATACAATACGTTAGGTTTAAATCCTGATCTTTATGAACGTGTAGAATTTAATATAGAATATTTTCAAAACGAAAAATTGATGGATGATTTTGTGTCAAAATGTGATGTGATTGTCCATTTGGCTGCAATGAATCGTCATCCCGATCCTGAAGTTATTTATAATACCAACATCGAGTTGGTAAATAAGTTGATTAAATCTTTAGAAAACACCAATTCTAAAACGCATGTGTTGTTTTCTTCTTCTTCACAAGAAGAAAGAGACAATCTGTATGGAAAATCTAAAAAAGAAGGTCGGGAATTACTGATAAATTGGGCAGAACAATCGGGTGGTAAATTCACTGGATTGATTATTCCAAATGTTTTTGGACCCTTTGGCTTACCAAATTACAATTCTTTTATTGCTACTTTTTGCCATAAACTAACCCATGGTGAGACACCGCATATCGATAATGATGGGGAAGTAAATTTAATTTATGTAGGTGAATTGGTTCAGGAAATAATAGATCAAATTCAATCTGAAAAAAGTAATTATTTTTACGAAATACCATATACTGCAACCAAGAAAGTTTCTGAGGTTTTAGCGTTATTAAATGATTATAAAACGAAGTATCTTGATGGTGGAGAGATTCCGGTAATCAACAATACGTTTGAACATAATTTATTTAACACATATAGATCTTACATTGATCACAAAACGCACTTTCCTGTAAAATTTACGCAACATACCGATCCTCGTGGAGCTTTTGTAGAGGTAATTCGTTTGGGAATTGGCGGTCAATGTTCCTTCTCTACAACAGTTCCAGGAATTACACGCGGAAATCATTACCATACCAGAAAAATTGAACGTTTTGCAGTTATAAAAGGTAAAGCTTTAATTCAGTTAAGAAAAATTGATACTGACGAAGTGCTTGATTTTTATTTAGATGGAAACGAACCTGCGTATGTAGATATGCCAATTTGGTATACACATAATATTAAAAACATCGGCGAAGAAGAATTATATACCATTTTTTGGATTAATGAAGCATTCAATCCTGAAAATGCCGATACTTATTTCTTGGAAGTTTAAAGTGTTAGGAAAAGGAAAAGGAAAAAGGGAAAAGGAAGAAGAAAAAGTAAAAGGGTAAAACTAATAAAGATGAATATAAATGAAAGAAAATACTTTGTTGGGTAGAACTTTTGATTTTAGTGTGAATATTGTTTTATTTCTTAGAACTTTGCCTAGCAATGACGAACTGAAGATTATTAAATATCAAATTGATTAAATCAGTAACTTCGGTGGGCGCTAATTATGAAGAATCACAAGGAGCGTCATCTAAAGCAGACTTTAATAATAAAATAAGAATTGTACTGCGAGAAGCAAGAGAATCAAACTATTGGTTACGTTTACTTGCGGCTATCGGTTATAATTCAGAAGATTTAAACAAATTATTACAAGAAAGCAAAGAGTTAAAAAATATATTTGCAGCAATTTTATTGAAAGGAAAATAGTATTTTTTTACTTTTGACCTAAAACTTTTGCCTCATAACTTTAAACTTTTGCCTTAAAAATATACAAATGAAAAAATTAAAAATAATGACAGTCGTAGGGACTCGTCCCGAAATTATAAGATTATCAAGAGTGTTATGTGCGTTGGATGCTTCCAATGCGGTAGATCACACCATCGTGCATACCGGACAGAATTACGATTACGAACTGAATGAAGTGTTTTTTGAAGACTTAGGTTTAAGAAAGCCTGATTATTTTTTAAATGCGGCAGGAGGCAATGCAACCACCACCGCAGGTAAGATATTAATCAATATAGATCCAGTTTTGGAAGAGGTACAGCCGGATGCATTTTTAGTGTTAGGCGATACCAACTCGTGTCTGTGTGCCATTGCAGCAAAGAAGCGCCACATCCCCATTTTCCATATGGAAGCGGGGAACAGATGTTTTGATCAGCGCGTGCCAGAGGAAACGAACCGTAAAATTGTAGACCATACGTCAGACATCAACTTAACCTATTCAGACATTGCGAGAGAATATTTGTTGAGAGAAGGACTTCCAGCAGATCGAATCATCAAAACGGGATCGCCAATGTTTGAGGTACTGATGCATTATTTACCGCAAATTAAAGCATCGAATGTGTTAGAAAAATTAAATCTGGAAAAAGGAAAATTCTTTGTCGTATCAGCGCATAGAGAGGAAAACATCAATTCAGAGAAAAATTTCCGCGGATTGATGACTTCGTTAAATGCCATTGCAGAAAAGTATCACTATCCCATCATTGTTTCTACGCATCCACGTACCAAGAATATGATCGATAAGATGCAAATCGAAATGCGTTCGGAAGTACAGTTCTTAAAACCTTTGGGTTTTCATGATTACAATGCATTACAAATGCACTCGTATGCGTGTTTATCAGATTCTGGAACTATTTCAGAAGAATCATCAATCCTAAACTTCAGAGCGTTAAACATTCGTCAGGCGCACGAACGACCAGAAGCAATGGAAGAAGCAAGCGTGATGATGGTTGGATTATCTCCAGAGCGTATTTTACAGGGATTAACACAGGTTTTACAACAGAAAGTAGGAACTGAACGCAATTTCAGACCAGTTGCCGATTACTCTATGCCAAACGTTTCAGAGAAAGTGGTGAGAATCATTATTTCTTATACCGATTATATTAAAAGGACTGTTTGGTCAGAAGAGATTTAGAATGAGCTTAAGAAAAAAAATACTAATACACAGTATCGTTTTCAGTCCGGATGGAGTTTCCACCGCTTATTTATATAATGATATTGCGAAAGCGTTTAAAGAAGAAGGGTTTGAAGTGGTTGTTTTAACAACCACTCCTCATTATAATATTGTACCAGAAGAGCTTAAAAAACAGCCTTTAAAGAAGAAGTTTTTTGGTTTGTATTATGAGAGTAATTTCAGTGATATAAAAGTATTACATATTCCTCAGAAAAAGTTTAAATCTACTGCATTAAGAATTTTCGGATTTATATTCTGGCATTTTATGGCAATAATTCTTGGTTTGAACCAACGAAATATAAATGCCATTTTATCACCATCACCTCCATTGACCATCGGATTTGTTAATCTTTTAATAGGTAAAATTAAGAAGGTCAAAGTAATTTATAACGTCCAAGAAATTTATCCAGATTTCTTAATCGAACAAGGTGGGTTAAAATCGAAGCCAGTTATAAAAATGCTGAAATGGTTGGAACGGTTTGTTTATAATAAATCTGATGCAGTTACAACAATTGATCAGATTTTTTATGATACAATTAAAAATCGATTCAAAGATCCAAATAAACTTCACATAATACCAAATTTTGTTGATTCAGATCTGTACCGACCAATACCTGTATCTTCATTGACTATTAATAGTGATTTATTTATATCAAATGCTAATCTTAAATTAATGTATGCTGGAAATGTTGGTCATGCACAAGATTGGTATCCGTTAATTGAAGTGGCAAAGCGAATGAAAAGCGACCCAGTTGATTTTTACATCATCGGAGAAGGTGTTATGAAACAATATGTGCAAGATCAAAAAATAAAGTATGCTTTAGATAATGTTCATATTTTACCTTACCAACCTAGAGAGCTGATGCCTCAATTACTAGCATTTTCTGACATTCAGTATATATTTATGTCTAAAGAAATGGAAGGACATGGATTTCCCTCAAAAGTTTATACAATAATGGCATGTGAAAAGCCAATGTTAATATGTTCTGGAGAGAATACTCCGATTGTAAATTTTTTGCAAAATTTAAATTGTGCAGAGATTATTACCACTGCTGATTTTTCACAAAAAGTGAATCAAATTGAACATTTTTTGAAGACAACATCACAAGACAAACTGCGAGTGTTAGGTTCAAATGGATTAAAAACAATCGAAAATCATTATACAAAACAGGTTGTTACTAAAAAATATGTGAATCTTATAAATAATCTTTTGTAATGAAAATTCTAACCACAGGTTCATCAGGCTTCGTAGGTCAAAACTTAACAGCGTATTTTAAGGAACAAGACATTGAAGTACAAGATTTGTCGTTGCGTGCAACCGATTGGAAAAACCATATTGATAAACATGCAACCGCCATTATTCATTTGGCAGGGAAAGCTCATGATACTGCCAATACATCATCTGCTGATGAGTATTTTAAAGTAAACCGCGATTTAACGATTGAACTGTTTCAGGAATTTTTAAAGTCAGATAGTAGAGATTTTTTCTTTTTCAGTTCGGTAAAGGCGGTTGCAGATACGGTTGATGGTGTTTTGGATGAAGACATTATGCCTAAAGCGGTTACACCTTACGGTCAGTCGAAACTGGAAGCTGAAACCTATCTATTGAACCAAAAACTACCAGCAGAGAAACGGTTGTTTATTATACGCCCGTGTATGATACATGGGCCAGGTAACAAAGGAAATTTGAACTTGTTATACAAAGTGGTACAAAAAGGTATTCCATGGCCATTGGCAGCTTTTGAAAATCAACGTTCTTTCTTAAGTATGGATAACCTTTCGTTTCTAATTGTAGAGATGTTGCGAAATAAGGAAGTGGGGTCGGGTATTTATAATTTTGCCGATGACGAAACCATTTCAACCAATCAATTGATTAAAATAATAGGTAAAGCGTCTGGAAAAAAAACAAATTTGTGGAATATATCTAGCAGCCTAATAAAAGGAGTTGCTAAAATAGGAGACAAGTTAAAATTACCTTTAAATTCTGAGCGTTTAAAAAAGTTGACGGAGAGTTATGTGGTTTCTAACAAAAAAATAAAAACAGCTTTAAACATAAATAAATTACCTTTGTCTGCTGAAGAAGGTTTGGTGAAAACCATTCAAAGTTTTAAAAAATAATTATGATACGTTTATTCGATTTTCTATTTTCATTCTTCGGAATATTGTTTTTATTACCAATAATGTTGGTATTATACATCATTGGCTTGTTTGATACGGGTTCGCCTGTTTTTAAACAAGAGCGGGTAGGTAAAAATAAAAAGCCTTTTACCTTGTATAAATTCCGCACCATGAATGTGAAGGCACAATCGGTGGCTACGCACTTGGCAAATACGGCAGAAATCACCAAATTTGGCAGTTTTTTGCGAAAATCTAAGCTAGACGAATTACCGCAATTGTTCAACGTGCTTTTTGGCGATATGAGTTTGGTGGGACCACGCCCAAATTTATTCAACCAAACCGAATTAATCGAAGAACGTGACAGCCGTGGTGTTTACAACGTAGTTCCTGGTATCACTGGGTTGGCACAAATCAATGAAATTGATATGTCAACCCCTAAAGAGTTGGCAATCAAAGATGCCGAAATGATTAAAAGCTTAACGATTGTAGATTATTTTAAATACATCTTTGCTACCGTTGGCGGTAAAGGTCAAGGGGATCGAGTGGTGAAGTAAATCTTTAAAAATAAAAGAAGTTTTTTCAAAATAAAGAAAACCGACCTGATCATTTCGGTCGGTTTTTAGTTTGTTCGTCTTCATGTGAAACCTTTAAAAGCAATTAAACGATAAGAAATGCTGTAATTGTCCCCAATTCCCTCATTCCCAATTCCCTCATTCCCTGATTCCCTCATTCCCTTAGAAAGAATACAAGATCGATTTTTATGAGCTTGAAAGAGAATAAGTTCGACAGCTGAATGGCCGAGAAAAGTATTTGTTGATTAAAAAAAATGCAAACCCTTAAATATATATCAATTTCAACACCATTTTTATCAGTAAAGTATGTAACTTTAAATAACGTTTAAAATACATTTGAAATGATAAAAATACTGTTTCCTACCGACTATTCTGCAACAGCAGAAAATGCTTTTATCTATGCATTACAAATCTGTAAAAATTACGATGGTGAACTAATTGTTTTGCATTCTTATTCACCAAAAAGTAATTCAAAGATTGCTGAAAATATAGAGTTAGAAAATAATTCAGGTAATTCGGATTTATTTAAACAGCAAATAGATCAAATGCGAGAACTTGCTGTAGAAAATGATTTGGGTGAGTTGTCTTTGAAGTTCTTTATGGAAGAAGGTGATTTGGTACAAAATATTCTTGATCTTGTTCCAAAAGAAAACATTGGCTTAATTGTAATGGGCACAACGGGGAATTCTGGCTTTGAAAATAAAGTGCTAGGGTCCAAAACATTTGGCGTGATAAACAACGTGGATATCCCGGTATTGAGTATCCCGCACTTGTGCAAATTTGAAGAAATTGATGCTGTTGGATTCACAACTGTTTACGATAAAGAAGATGCTTTGGTTTTGCGAAAAATGATTCCTTATATTCAATCGGTTAATGCTGATATTTACTGTATTCACGTGAATAAGGGAAAAGAAATTAAAACGCATGAAGAAATTGATCGTTGGAAAGAGCAGTTTAAACATGATCGCGTTTTTTTCGTCGAAAAAAAGGAAGACCATATTGTAAAGGGTATTTTTGATTTAATCGACCAGCATTCTATTGATATGTTAAGCTGTGTTACCAGAAATAAGTCCCTTTTTCAACGTGTTTTTGAAAGCAGTATCGCTGAAAAATTATCTTATCACAAACGAATCCCTTTATTAACCTTTCATGAAAATATGTTTAAACAATAGGCTGTAAATCTTTTGTACGTGGATGCAGATTTAATTCAGGATTCATTGTTCAATAATAGGTTTTTTTTCTATTTGACTATTGAATTATCTTTAATTCTACTTTTACTTTTATTTAAAATTTCAATTTCATCACTAGTCAGAACCTTACCGTGAATAATGCGGTAATTTTTAATTACATTACCGTACTTGTCAATTTGAACTTTATTGGAAGTAGTTTGTATCATTTCAATTTCTAACTCTAACAAATCGTCATTTACTTTTTCTATTGGTAATAAGTCTTTGATTTCCAAATCGAAATAGTTAGCAATAAGGTTTAATTGACGTAGGGAATAAGTTCTATCTTCACTAAAGCTTTCGACTTGTCCAATAAAACCTTGAGCAAAACCAATTCCAAGTGAAAGGGTGGACTGGGAAACGTATGGTACGGACAAGCTCCTAATTTCTCGTATCTTATCAATTAACTGCAAGTCAATGGCGGATATTATTATTTTTTTTCTCAATTTCGAATAAAGTTTAGTGCAATTACTCTATAAATGAGAATTATTTCAACTCCCTATTTGGAGTTATTAAAAAATATTGTATATTTGTTTCATTGAATTACAATACAAAAATGTAATTTTGCAATACTTTATATAGAAAATATCAAGCTATTGCTTAGATTCTCGGTTCGAAAACTGGTAATTTTTAAACACACGAGATGATAAGTAGATTAGTTCACGACCTAGGCGTGAGCTTAACTTATCTGTGTGTAGGTATACCAGTGCCGCGAACCGGATTTGTTGAGTTTCACGCCTTTTTATGCTTTTTACTCAACCTTTTACCGGTTATGGTGCTGTGCGCAGGTACTACTATTTTTTTTGTTTAATTGTTTAATTGATGAATCGTTGATTTTGAGATTGGGACAGGTTGTGTAATTATTTGTACATCCCCCTGGCCCCCTTCAAAGGGGGAATCGATGAATTGTTTAATTGATGAACCGTTGAGTCGTTGAGTCGTTGATTTTGAGATTGGGAGAGGTTGCGTAATAATAAGTTCAATGAAGTGAGATTCAGAGGTCTTGTTCTTTTGATCGCAAACCGTAAGGTTAACTTCGTTCAGTCGCAAGCTCGAGTTACGGCTTCCAAGCTGTAAAATAATGCATGGACGTAAAGAAGAGAAAAACCGAAATGCATCAATTACGGACAATGGAGATCGAGAATCAAAAGAGATCTTTCACTCCATTTCATGCCGTTCAAGATGACAACAAAACAGAAAAAGAAATAAAACATTATTAAAATAAAACATTATTAAAATAAAACCTTACGACTAAAAACCCAATCATAATACAAAAAAGTTAGTCAAGGTACAGAGCAAAGCACATAACTACTTCCAACCATCATAAAAGATAAATATTAATCAGTAGTTAGTTTAGTTAATTTTCAAGTAGTTAAAACTGGAAGCGTTATGTGCCGAGGCTCTGCAAAAAAAGAACAAGTCTATAAACCAAAAGCTGAAAGTGAAACTTAATATGTAAAAACGGATGCGATGTTGCATACTTGAGTCGCTTTAGCGGATGCAGTATGACAGTGTGGATTGAACTATTGGGGTTTTGATTGAGAAAGTAATAGAATGATAAGTTCATTGAAGTGAGATTGATAGATGTTTTTTCTTTTTCTTTTGATCGCAAAAGAAACAAAACTCCTGAGCGCCACTACTCGTGGTCGATTAACGCCTTAATAGCTAAATCAAATAAACTTGCTTGCTTCAAATGCAAACGTAAGTGCAGCATTCATGAGAACTAAAACAAAATATAAACGCTCGAATAAACAGCATTTGATTTTGCGCTATTTTCAGCGAATCGACGCTCACTGCGTTGTGAATGCTCAGTTTTAGATTGCAGTATATAGGATTATTGGGGTTTTGATTGAGAAAGTAATAGGATAATAAGTTCATTGAAGTGAGATTCAGAGGCCTTTTTCTTTTGATCGCAAACCGTAAGGTTAACTTCGTTCAGTCGCAAGCTGGAGTCACGGTTTGCCAGCAGTAAAATAAGCATGGACGTATAAGAATGAAAAGACCATTTTTAATTTTAAAAACCAGAATGATGATTAAAAACTAAATCAAAATTAAAAACCTACAAGGTTTGTAAAACCTTGCAGGTTAAAAAAAATAAATCGTATATTTTATAAATCACCCTATTATGCCACAAAAAAACTTTGAATTATTAAAAAAAAGCGACCCCGCTGCTTTAGAAAATATTCACGCGCAATATAGTAGAAGGATCTTTTGGATCGGTAAAAGAATAATAGATGATGATTATGAGGTGGAAAACCTGGTACAGGATACTTTTTTAAAGTTATGGGAATGTCGCGAGAACATAAACGAACCAATGCATATTCTTTTTTTCTTGCAATATGTTATGAAAAGATCCTGTTATTCGCATTATTCTAAACCAAGAAACAAATTTTTCAGGACAGTGGGTTCTTTGGATAGCTATGAAAATTTTCAGGAATATCTGGCGGGCTACGATCCTGAGGATACAAGTGAAAACCTGAAGGATCACGAAGCCCGCCAGCAAATGTTTGATATGGTAACTAATGCCTTACCACTTATTAAGCCGGAAAGAAGGCACCTGATCAACCTGTGCCTGAAATATGGTTTCCAGTACAAAGCTATAGCCCGGGTTATGGGAAAAGGAAGTAGGGAAACTGTAAATGAGGTTAAACGTGCCATTGAAGAGATAAAGAATATTGTTCATATGCGAAGTAAAGTTGAAGCTGAGAACAACAATTTGAAACAAGAAATTGAAACGCAGATACTGAGCCAAAGACAGGAACAGATTCTAAAACTGAGGTTTGAAATGAACCGTTCATTCTCAAAGATAGCCCAGGAACTAAACCTTTCGCAAAGGGAAGTACATAAAGAATTTATGACGGCATATAAGTTTTCGCAACGGCAGTTTCAGTCACTATAAAATAATTGGTATGGAAAAAGAGACAATAACACTTACCCGGAAAATACAGATAAACATTGATTTACCAACAGTTGAGGAAAGAAAAGAAGTATGGCAGAAACTGTTCACATGGCAGAACCGCTGCGTGCGTGCATCAAACCTTATAATGAGCCACCTGTATGTGCAGGCGATGATTAAAGATTTTTTCTACCTTTCTGAAGGCGTAAAGTACAAGTTGGTTGATGAAAAGAAAGATCCGGACGGTATCCTGCAGTTCTCGCATTCCAACTGTACCTACAGGGTGGCAAGTGACCGCTTTAAAGGCGAAATACCAACGAAGATACTCAATCAAGCTAATTATGAACTGATTAAGAAGTTCAAAAGAAATTATTTGGAGTATATGAACGGTGACAGATCTTTAGACAAGTTTAAACCTGATTCGGGGTTTGTTTTCGGTATGGAAGGGTTTAAAAGATTACAATATAACGAAAATACAAAGACATTTTGTTTCCGTCTGTATTCGGTTCCGTTTAAAACCTATCTGGGTAGGGATTATACAGACAAACACAAATTAATGCAGCAACTTTTGAATGGAGAAATAAAACTTTGTGCGTCACGTGTAAAACTTGAAAATGGAAAAATCTTCTGGCTGGCGGTATTTGAAATCCCTAAAGAAGTGCATTGCCTGAAACCTGATGTAGTTGCGGAAGCTTCTTTGTCCATAGAGTATCCTCTTTCAGTTAAAATAGGGAGGAAAAGACTACACATTGGCAACAAAGAAGAGTTTTTACACCGAAGGCTTGCTATACAGTCCGCACATGCCCGAACCAAAGCGGCGGTAAACTATTGTAGGAGCGGGCACGGCAAAGATAGAAAAACGAAGGCATTAAGCAGGTTTAAGGATATGGAAAGAAATTACGTAGCCAGCAGGCTGCATGAATACAGCAGAAGGCTGATTGATTTTTGCGTAAAAAACCAGGCTGCTACGCTGGTTTTACTTGATATGGAGCAAAATGCCGAAATAGCAAAAAATGAGCCGTTTGTATTGCGTAACTGGAGTTATTATGATCTGATGACCAAGATAAAGTACAAAGCCGAAAAGGCAGGTATTGAAGTTATTACTACCTGGTAAAACAATATTTTGAGGGTGCTTATACACCCGTAAGGTGAGGTTTTTTGTAAACACTCACTGAATGCGCAAGCATATATAACTTAGAAATTCGGAAAAGATGATTAACGGAAAGCAAAGCATCAGCATCATTTATTAGTACACTTGAGATGGGCAGAGAGGTGTATCCGTCAGTAACATTCTGATTGAAACTTCTCGATACGCTCCACTTTGTTCCGCACTCGAAGGGACGAAGTTTGTGTATCGCCAGAATAACATTTTGCAGCAGCTCGAACAAATGCTGTATAGAGAGCTATTGCAAGAATTGGCACGTGTAATAATCACCAGCAAACAGCTGAATGTACCACATTGAATGAAAATTTAAAATAACATTTAATAAATCCTTTATAATCAGTGCATCCGTAGTAAAAAAAGCACCAGCATCATTTATTAGTACACTTGAGATGGGCAGAGAGGTGAATCCGTCAGTAACATTCTGATTGAAACTTCTCGATACGCTCCACTTTGTTCCGCACTCGAAGGGACGAAGTTTGTGTATCGCCAGAATAACATTTTGCAGCAGCACGAAAAAATGCTGTATAGAGAACTGTTAAAAGATCAAGATAAGTGAGAATGCATAGTGATAAAGTATGCTGTGTGGTAAAATAGATGTTTTATATAAATTGCCCGTATAACCATCTGACTTTATAGCAAATAGGCAGTTAAACGGTTATAAGGTTAGGCAGTTAAACAGTTCATCAATTCACCAAATCAACAAATCCTTTATAATCCGTGCATTGGTGGTAAAAAAAGCATCAGCATCATTTATTAGTACACTTGAGATGGGCAGAGAGGTGTATCCGTCAGTAACATTCTGATTGAAACTTCTCGATACGCTCCACTTTGTTCCGCACTCGAAGGGACGAAGTTTGTGTATCGCCAGAATAACATTTTGCAGCAGCACGAAAAAATGCTGTATAGAGAGCTATTACGAGATCAAGATAAGTGAGAATGCATAGTGATAAAGTATGTTGTGTGGTAAAATAAATGTTTTTCAATACAAATTCCCCTTATAAACATTTAGCTTTATAACACAACTTATCCCGGATACGGAATCAACGAATCAACGAATCAGCAATTCATCGACTATAAACCTTTATAATTTTGACCTAACCGCATTTGTGAGCGAACCAAACACCTGCTTAACTTACTCTTCCCTGTGCTTTTTACGCAATGTGCCCGGCAGTATGTTATAATACTGTTTGAAATATTTAACAAAGTCACTATATTGCAGGTAGCCTGTTTCGGCCGCAATTTCCTTGAACGATTTTTCGGTACTGCTTATGAGGTAGTACGCCTTATCCATACGTAACGATATCTGGTATTCATAGATACCGCAGCCGTATTGCTCTTTAAACAGTTTTTTTACGAGGCCGCTGTTGATGCCGTGCGCTTTAACCACTTCTTTCATGCTTACCCTCACCGTTAGGGGAAGCTGTTCTATATAATTTTTGATTTTCTCGATGGTTTCATAATACCGCTTGTTTTCAAGCAGTCGTACGGTCTCGGTCCGAGTCATTTCATAGGTTGCTTTAAAGTACTCTTTCTGCAGACGGATCTGGTAAAGGTTTATAACTAAATGTAGGTTACCTGCAAGCCTGCTCACAGAACACAGGAACTGATCGTTGAACATTTTAATATGATGCAGGTCATCGGTTAAAAGTTCTGTTGTTTTGGAGGAAACCTCATTAAACAGTGATGCATCTTCCGGATCTAACATAGTAAGGAACGAACGTGCGGGTAGCTGTTCCATTTTATCACCGTACTGCGTTAAAAATGACTCACAGGTGTTTAGTATTTTGAAATTTTCGTTTGTAATGAGTACATAATGGCAGCTGTACCGCTGAAAACCGGCGGGCTTTATGAACGCAAGATGCAGCAGGCGCCTGCGCAGTTCTTCTACTACCATGTTGAACAAAACTTCCAGTCCTTCGAATGAATCGTTTATATTTCCTATTTTTAAACGTTGGATGAACCTTCCTTTTCCGAGTTCGAGCATCGCATGGCGGAAATTCTGCCAGCGCTGTTTGCTGATCTTGAAGTACTTCATTGGTTTCCCATTTGTTTTTTAATATATTCTTCGGCCGACTGCAGGTTGTGAAAAAGTTCTGTAGCAACACTTGGTGTGTTAAAAACAGTATATATGCAGGCCATTTCGTATAAGGTGGCTTTTTCGGATATTAGTGCCACATTTTTAGCAAGGTAGGATCCTTTTGTAGCAAGGTAGTCGCGTGCGGGTTCGTCTATGGAGTGTATAGCCGAAACGTCGCAGATAATATGATAGGAGCTGTAGGCTTGAAACCATAATCGGTCTCGTACAACCTTACACGCCGCTCTGTAGTTAAGTGTTACCTTGTTCTTGAATCGGATGTACAAGATGGATTCTTTCTTCATATACGCGGCAAAATCATTCTCGAAATAATTGATGCTTTGTTTGTTTTTTGGTAGTTGTTTCATATAGTGTGGGTTACTTTTGTTAAAATTAAAAATAAATGCTTTAAAAAGTGTGAAATAAGTATTAAAAAATGTTGAATAAGGAATTGTTTTTAACGGTTAGTAGCATTTTTATGTTATTATAACCAACTTTAAACACCGGTACTTTTAAAAGGGTGTTAATTGAGCATCATTCTGTAAGGTTCCGTTTGTTTTAACCCCCTTAAAGAACAATTTGTTATGAACTTTGATTTATTAAACCTGGTATCCGAGTTAATTGCAGGACTAGAATTGTTTGACGCTATTAACCCTTTGTTACAGGATCAGCTTACTGTTAAGATAAAACAGCTGGCTGAAGGAATTGCAAACCTGAATACAGCAATTCGCAATTACCGTTTTGCCAGCGTTGAAGAAGAAATAGGCTATTTTAAAGAAATAAAACCGCAATTGGTACAGCAATATATCTTTTTGACGGAATTGAACAATTTCTACGAAAAGGTACCGGATGTTGAAATGCAACGTACAAAACGTTATAAGAAGGAGGTTGACCGTATGTTGTATTTTCTGAATACTCAGAAAGAATTTTATAATTATATAAAGAGGGAACATACATATAACGATGAACGCTATTTTAGGCGCCTGATACACGTAGAGGCTGTACATACCTTGTACAGCCTGAATGCGGATATTGAGTCGAACTGCTCGCACGGTTTCCTGCTTGCAAAAATAAAGGCGTACCAAAAACTGATCGCTCTTTACACAAGGCAGTTAAACCTAATAAAGATGCCGTTGCCGCCCCAACAGCCAAACCAGCCAATACCTCTGGTTTGGAAAGCCAATAAAGTAGATGCCGTTGAATTGGTGTACGCATTGTATTATTACGGAGCTGTAGATACCGATAAGTGTACGGTACAGGAACTGGCGAAGCAGTTTGGTGAATTATTCCAGATACAGATAACAGAACAGCTCTATAGGGAATACATCGACATAAAACGACGCAAAATTGAACCCGCAAGGTTTCTTGTAAAGCTGCTGAATCATTTTCGAAATAGGGTAGAAGAAGAATATACCTGATCGGGGAGTCGTATAACTTAGTAAGTAAAAGGGTAACGAAAAAAAGTTCGTTGAAACGTTTCCATATTGTCCTCCTGATTACTTCGCCTTACATTGAGACGAAACAATATAAACCAAATCTTTTGTGGGCTGTATGAATAACCCCATTTTAAGCTTCGACTTTATTAAATAGATGCTAGGTTACTGACTCAATATCGTAAATGGTATATGAACTAGCGGTATTAAGCTTTTAGCGGGGGTCAAAATTGTGAAGTTGGCGTTAAAGCATATCGGGGAGGTCGATGAGCCTGTCGAATCGCGATAAGCTAGCTAACGAACAAGATTTTGACCGTTAAAAGCTTGACCGCAATAAAAGCACTTTTGGTACTTTTTGTGCGTAAAAAGTACGGAAAAACCGAAATGTGCCAATTACGTGAAATGGAGAATGGTTACCGAAATAATCTCATACTATCAACAAACCAAACGCTATCCTTGGCATGTATGAAAAAAACCCACCCACCTTTGGCTCTATTTTGTAGAACCCCTGGTATTTGCAGTGCCATAAAACCCTTTGAACTCTTGTATCGTTATTACTAGTACAACAAGCGCTAAAACGGCGCCAGCAAAAAATAGGGGATATTTTATTAAGTCGGTCATATTGGTAAAGGTACGCCAAAAGCAAGCTGTTACAACATATTTAGCTGTTTTTTATTGTAAAATAAACTGGTTTGAAGTAAATTTTTAAATATTTTAATTAAAAAGATAGGAATATTAGAATAAATTTCTACCTTTGTAAAGAATTTATTAACAGGCTTTTGTTTCTGCCTCTTCTGAAAAAGTTTAACCATCAATTTTTCTCTCTCAGTCTTGACTCACCTCAGTTGCCACTATTATTTTTAATGAGATTTCATTGGCAGATCTGAAATGTGCTCCAAAAAAAGCACAGACAGGATTTATAGTTTTCCCAAGGTAAAATAAAAAGTAAAATCATCGCATTATTCCGGCTGTCGTACGGGCTTTATAAAAGGTCTGAAGGATTTCAGGAATTTGCAAAAAAGCATGCAGTCATTATAGTAGTGACGCCCTAAAAAGTACGTACTTAACGGTAAACCGCTGTTTGCTGTTGTAAGGAAGGACTGCTTTTTTTACACACCGATTATTTTAACCGCAGACGGCAGTTGGGAAGATCGAAAGAAAAAACCGGTTTTTCCGGAAGAAGAATATGAATTTTAAAGAATTGAACATTATACCGCCTATCATGAAGGCTTTAACACAAGCCGGGTATACCAAGGCAACAGAAATACAGCACCAAACCATACCGCATATTCTTGAGGGAAGGGATGTGATAGGTTGTGCACAAACCGGTACGGGTAAAACAGCATCATTTGCCATACCTATCCTACAGTTGTTGGATAGCAGTAAACATGCACCTGAAGGTATCCGTACGTTGATACTGACGCCTACTAGGGAGCTTGCAGTACAGATAGATGAGAACTTTAAGACTTACGGAACGTTCTTGAACCTGAAACACTTGGCTGTTTTTGGCGGTGTACCGCAAGGAAAGCAGGTAGCTGCACTGAACAGGGGCGTAGATATACTTATTGCAACGCCGGGCAGACTACTGGACTTAGTGTCGCAAGGATGTGTTAGGTTGTCACATATCGAAATACTGGTTCTTGACGAAGCAGACAGGATGCTGGATATGGGTTTTGTAAATGATGTGAAGAAAATCCTTGCAAAGGTGCCGCCAAAGAGACAAACGTTGTTTTTCTCGGCTACGATGCCTAACGATATAAGGAAGTTTGCACAATCAATACTAAAAAAACCAAAGGAAATAAGCGTTACACCGGTATCATCTACAGCAGAAACGGTTAAACAGTCGGTGTATTTTGTGGAAAAGAATGATAAATTCGATCTGCTCGTACATATTCTTGGTGACCAGGCGATCAACCGCTCGCTGGTTTTTGCTAGAACAAAGCACGGTGCCGACAAGCTGGTTAAGAACCTAATTAAATCGGGTATCCATGCTGCTGCAATACACGGTAATAAATCTCAAAACGCCAGACAAAGGGCATTGGACGATTTTAAAAGTTCGAAGATTAGGGTGCTTATTGCTACCGATATTGCCGCAAGGGGTATCGATATAGACGAGTTGCCACACGTGGTAAACTATGAACTACCCAATATCCCCGAAACCTACGTACACAGGATAGGTAGGACTGGAAGGGCAGGTTACGAAGGTACGGCAGTTTCTTTTTGCGACCGCGAAGAAAAAAAGGAACTGATCAATATACAAAAACTTATAGGCTTCAATATGGCGGTTGCAATACAGTAGGCACAATTATTAATTTAAACGATACAACATGGCGGAATCTTTTACGAAGAAAGAAAATACCAAGAAAAAAATAAAGAAATTAAAAGACAAGCAGTTAAGAAGAGACGACCGCAAGGATAATAACAATAAAGGAAAAACCCTTGACGACATGATCGTGTATGTGGATGTGAACGGTCACTTTACTGAAGTACCCCCACATTTGCAAAACAGGGATGCCGATTTGGCAAAGGCCAGGAAAGCTCAGGAATCAGCGGCACATCATAACGATGATTTTACCGGAATTGTAACTTATATGAGCGAAAAAGGCTTTGGTTTCATAACGGAGGACGGAACTGGGGAAAATATTTTTTTCCATGTGGGACAGCTTAGCGTAACGGTTGAAAAACACAATAAGGTAAGCTATAAAAAAGAACTGACCCCGAGAGGATATCAGGCAGTTGAAGTTAAAAAATAATAGAATAATAAATTTAATATATAAAAAGATGCAAGAAGGCACAGTAAAATTTTTCAATGAAACTAAAGGATTTGGTTTTATATCTCAAGCAAACGGTAACGAAGATGTATTTGTACACAATTCAGGATTAATGGATGACGTACGTGAAAACGACGACGTAACTTTTGATATAGAACGCGGACAAAAAGGTTTGATGGCGGTAAACGTTAAAAGAAAATAACAACAAAGAGTTTGTTGGCATATAGGGGGTATACAGGTAACTGTATGCTCCCTTTTTTTAAGGATATACCTGATCCTAAAGAGAAAGGACTGATGAGTTTCCTACTTGGCAGAATGGAGGATTATTGCAGAAACTATCTCGTAACTACAATAAAGAACAACAATATCTCAAAGAAATTATGAAACAGATCTATTCGCCGTCTCCCCTTGATTAACAGGGAATTTCGTAAGTATTGTGGATGCAGGATCAAATAGGATCGTTATACATACCGACTGTTTTCGTCTTCATGATTACCTAGCCCTATAGCAAGGCTGGTTGTTGTCTCTCATGTATGGTTCAAGGAATGCAGCACCTTTTAAAAAGCACCATACATCAAAAACTTCTACAAAAACTCTTCAACAGCTTCACTGTATTTCTTCCGTAATCGCTGTTTTGCTTTTTTAACCGCATCAAGGGTAACCCCGGTTATCTGCGCGATTTCCTGATTGTTTAATGATGCTTTGTGTAATAAAAGTAGTCGTAAGTTGGATTCTGTAAGTTCAGGGAACCTTTTTAATAAGGTATCGTAATACGCCGGCTGTTCGTTAATAAAAGCTTGCTTAAAAGTTTGCCAGTTTTCATTGGTCATTAAATGCGAAGAAAGTAACTGTTGCAGCGCATTGGTTTGTTTTTTTATTATTTTAGATTTATGATTGTTGTCTTCTTGTATAACTGCTTCTAATTTTTCTATCTGATGGTTTTTTTCGGTAAGGTAAACTTTATAAGATTCTAAGGTATTGTTGGTAGCAATCAACTTTTTTTCGGACTGAATTTTTTCATATTGAAAAACAAGGAGTTTTTGTTCGAATTCCAAGTTGTTCAATTTTAGTCTGCGTTTATTGTATAAATAGATTAAAATTACAAAGAGCAATAAAAGAAAACTAATAATAGTCCATGTTAAGCGAAAAAATGTCGCTTTTTCAGCTTTTGATTTCTCTGCCTGTAATTCCCACAATATGTTTTCCTTTTGCGTTTTTAAGGAAACGTTACTTATTACTTCTTTACCTTCGGTACTATTTATTATTTTACTTAGCGAATCTAAGCTGCGTCTTAGTAAAAGCTCTTCTGCAGAATCTTTTTGGTGTATGGCAATGCGTAGAAGCAGTTCTGTGGCATCGTATTCAAACCCTTTTAAATAACTTTTACTACGTGCGTATTGCTGTACTTTTTGTAAAGTGTTGTAGGCTTTCTCAATATCCGACTTTTCCCAGTACATTTTACCAAGTTGCAGTCGTGCAAACATGGTGTTTCGGTCACTACCAGCCTGTTCGGATAAGGAAATGTCTTGGTGCAGAAGTTTTTCTGCCTGTTCCCAGTTTTTTCGTTTGATATCAATCCGCGCCAAATCGCCCAAAACTTTTGCATATCTTAAGGTGTCTTTGTTTTCTAAGGCACTTTTTTGTGCTTTTAGCAGATACGATTCTGCTTTACTTAATTCGTTTAAATCTAAATAACAGCTGCCAATACCGTTTAAAAGGGTGGCATAATCTTTAGAATGAGTATTTGTAAGGTTTAAGGCCCTTGTTAGATATCGAATGCTTTTTTCATGTTCTAAGATCGTTCCAAAAAAGTAGGCATTTCTTTTTAAAACCTCAATACCTTCAATCAAATCTACATCGGGAGTATTGTCTAGCAAACGCGATGATTTCAGGAAAAAAGGCAGCGCTGTTTCATATTGGTTGTAAGTGTAAAAATAGAACCCGGTTTGTGTGTAAACCCATATCTGCAAGGGGATATTTTTAGAATTTGATGCCAAGGTCGCAGCTTCTTCGTAAAGCTTTGAACTTTTTGCATTAAGGCTGTCAGCTTCCTCACGGTACATATTTCCTAAAAATAGCTTTTGCAGAATATATAATTCTTGTTGTTGTTTTGAGGAAACATTTTTTGAAATACTTTTTACCGATGCTTTCAGTGAATTTTCGCTCGTTGCCTTTTGTAGCGTTTGTATATTTTCTGTAAGAAAAAGTGCATTGTGATCTTGTGCCGAAACACGCAACGAAACAAAGAAAAAGAAAGCGATTATGTAAACGACTGTTTTTATAACAAAATATTTCTACGAATATAAGCTATTTATGATTTTTATTGAAATCGTATAATATATTTAGAATCAATTATTTAAAAAATGTCCACCCTTTTGTCCACCCTTTTAAAATCGCATAAAAAGGATATGTGTTTATATTTGATTACATTTTTACGTTTAAAAATAATGAGCATTTTGTAGTTATAAGGCTTGTTTAAATTTCAAAAAAAGTATTTTTTGTCATTTTGACGGAGCAAGAATTTCTTTGAAAAAACAATTGTGAGGTTTCTCGACCACAAGCCGTTGCGCTCAAATGAAGATAATGTAAAATGATTTGAACAAATTTAAATAGGCTCTAAGAAAAATAAGAAATTATGTGAAGCTATGATAATTTTATATTTTGTGATGCCTTTGGTAGCAATCCGAAACGTATTTACAGCGATGTACTGCGTAGTTTTGTGTTATAGAGAAAAGAGTGGTTTCGAGAATAAGAATAAGCGGTGGTTTCGAGAACCTCAACCACCACGCGGTGCCTGAGGCTCTCGAAGGCACAAACAATAAAGCAATAAAATAGATGAAAAAACTTTACTTATTATTTACATTTTTACTGTTTGTTGTGTCAGCAATGGCACAAACTATAACCCCAGCTTCCGGCATCCTTTACGTAAAGCAAGGCGTAGCAGGAGGGAACCAATCGGGAGATAGCTGGCAAAACGCAATACCCGAACTGGCAGATGCCTTAAAGTGGGCAAATACTAACAAAGCAAACTTTACAACCACGCCCTTACAAATTTGGGTAGCTGGAGGTACCTATAAACCAAAGTACACTCCAGAAGATGGACAAAGCCTTTCGGCAACCCCGGCAGACTCACGTGATGTAAGTTTCTTAATGGTAAACAATGTACAACTATACGGCGGTTTTGCAGCTACCGAAACAACTTTAAACGAAAGAGATTTAACTCTTACCGCAAATGCCAGTATATTAAGCGGCGATTTAGGCATACCAAATGTTGATACCGATAATGCGTACCATGTGGTATTAAGAGTTGGTACACCAACAACAACATTAAATGCTGAATTGAATGGTTTTACTATTACAAATGGAAATGCAGATGGAAATACTACAATTCAAGTGAATGCAGGAATTATTAAAAAAAGTCGGGGAGGTGGTATATATAATATATATACTTCGTCAGACATAATGAACGTAAAAATAATTAAAAATAAAGCGAATTATGGTGCTGGTATGTATAATGTCGATTCTCAATTTAAACTGATCAATGGGCTTGTTGTAAATAATATTACTACTACAGAAGGCGGAGGGATTTATAATGATTCTGCAGGATATGTGACTGTTTTAAATTGTACTTTTTATAATAATAGTCTTCAAGATATTCATTCCACATGGGGATGGATGGGGGTCTATAATACAATTTTATGGGATGGAATTGTAGGGACTAATTTTGCTGATTTAACATTTAATAGCTGTCTTTTTGGGGTTGGACTTAATGCTTCAACTGTTTTTACCGATGCTGCTAACGGAGATTTTAGCCTAGTAAATGGTAGCCCTGCAATCAATGCAGGAAATAACCAACATTGGATAGCTAACGTAGGGGCAATTACAGGTAATGAAACAGACTTAGCGGGCAACCCACGCTTTGTTGATGTTATTGATATGGGTGCGTATGAAAGCCAATGTTCTTTAAGCTTAACAAGTTCACAAACTAATGTAGCTTGTAACGGAAGCAGTAACGGAACCGCAACAGTTACTGTATCAGGCGGAATAGCACCTTATACCTATTCTTGGTCACCAACTGGCGGAACATCAGCAACAGCAACCGGATTATCAGCAGGCACGTACGAAGTAACCGTAACCGATGCGAACGGTTGTATATTGACAGAAACGTTTACGATTACAGAGACTAATGTGATAAATATAAATTTACAGGAAACTTCCTTCAATATGTGTTCAACTTGTAATGATAGTAATGTAGTTGCCACAATTACAGGCGGTACCGCACCTTATACTTATAATTGGAATGATGGCGTTACTACAAAGGACAGGAGCGATTTGTTAAATGGCACTTATACACTAACGGTTACCGATGCAGCAGGATGTACACTCAGTGAAAATATAGTGGTGAGTACAAAAGTTGAGTTACCTTATAGAGATTTTACCTACACAAACGGAAATGCTGTATCAGAACTGAACAATTTTACAACATGCCAATCTGGAGCTGTTGTTACAGCAAGCTCTGGTAGATACACAAATGGAATATGGTACGATGGTAGTTATGAATTATTTGTAAATAATATATCTTTAGGTGTATTTACAGGTGAAGAAACAATTGATATTTCAAACTATATTCCAATTACATCAGTGAGGGCTGTAGGGAATCATAATTTCTGGTCTTGGACAGCAATTGATGTAAAAACGTATTCAGAAGTAGTGGATGTTCCACCAACAAGTCCGATAGTAAGTAATGTTTATTACGAATTAAATAGTACGGCTATACCCTTAACAGCAACCTTAAATGGTGTTGGAACAACCTTAAAATGGTATACAGATGAATTAGGAAGTGATTATAGTTCAAGTGCACCCACACCATCAACAAATCAGTTAGGTACCACGTCTTATTATGTTTCCCAAGCTAATTCAGTAGGTTGTGAAAGTGGAAGAGCTAAGATTGATGTTATTGTAGTTTCACCAATTACTTATACGCACCAAATAAATAATTTATTATGTTTTACTTCAACAGGAAGTATTGATTTATCTGTATTTGGCGGAACAGGATCTTACACTTATTTATGGTCAAATGGCGCAACTACAGAAGATATAACAGTATCCCAAGGAGGAAATTATACGTGTACGATTACAGATGAAAATTCTGGTTTTAGCATTACAACACAAGTATTACAAGTCTTGCAACCTTTACCGTTGCACGTAACCATTGTACCGATAAATGTGGCATGTTTTGGTGGAAATAATGGTGAAGCAATAGCAACCGTAACAAATGGTACTGCTCCATACACTTACTCATGGAATGATGTTAACAATCAAACCACTCCAACAGCGACAGGACTTGTTGCAGGCACGTACGAAGTAACAGTAACCGATGCCAACAATTGTACCACAACAACAACTGTAACCATCGCAGAACCTGTTTTATTAGAAGCATCGATAGCATTAGCCAATGTTGTAAATGTATCGTGTTTTGACGGAAACGATGGCTCAGCTATGGTAACTGTATCAGGCGGAACTGCACCATATACCTATTTATGGAACGATGCCACTGCGCAAACCACCGCAACCGCAACAGGATTACAAGCAGGAACTTACACGGTAACGGTAACCGATGCGAACAATTGTACCACAACAACAAACGTAACAATCGCAGAACCTACGTTATTAGAAGCAGCGATAGTATTAGCTAATGTTGTAAATGTTTCTTGTTTTGACGGAAACGATGGCGAGGCAACCGTAACGGTATCAGGTGGAACTGCACCATATACCTATTTATGGAACGATACCAATACACAAACCACTGCAACGGCAACAGGATTAGCAGCAGGAACTTACACGGTAACGGTAACCGATGCCAACAATTGTACCACAACAACAAACGTAACCATCACCGAACCTTTAGTTTTAGAAGCATCGATAACATTAGCCAATGTTGTAAATGTATCATGTTTTGATGGGAACGATGGCGAAGCAACTGTAACGGTATCAGGGGGAACTGCACCATATACCTATTTATGGAACGATACCACTGCGCAAACCACTGCAACCGCAATAGGATTACAAGCAGGAACTTACACGGTAACGGTAACCGATGCCAACAATTGTATCACAACAACAACTGTAACCATCGCAGAACCTTTAATTTTAGAAGCATCGATAGCATTAACCAATGTTGTAAATGTATCTTGTTTTGACGGAAACGATGGCGAAGCTATGGTAACTGTATCAGGCGGAACTGCTCCATACTCGTATTTATGGAACGATACCAATACACAAACCACTGCAACGGCAACAGGATTAGTTGCAGGAACATATACGGTAACGGTAACCGATGCGAACAATTGTACCACAACAACAAACGTAACAATCGCAGAACCTACGTTATTAGAAGCAGCGATAGTATTAGCTAATGTTGTAAATGTTTCTTGTTTTGACGGAAACGATGGCGAGGCAACCGTAACGGTATCAGGTGGAACTGCACCATATACCTATTTATGGAACGATACCAATACACAAACCACTGCAACGGCAACAGGATTAGCAGCAGGAACTTACACGGTAACGGTAACCGATGCCAACAATTGTACCACAACAACAAACGTAACCATCACCGAACCTTTAGTTTTAGAAGCATCGATAACATTAGCCAATGTTGTAAATGTATCATGTTTTGATGGAAACGATGGCTCAGCTATGGTAACGGTATCAGGCGGAACTGCACCATATACCTATTTATGGAACGATACCAATACACAAACCACTGCAACGGCAACAGGATTAGCTGCAGGGACTTACATGGTAACGGTAACCGATGCCAACAATTGTACCACAACAACAACTGTAACCATCGCAGAACCTTTAATTTTAGAAGCATCGATAGCATTAACCAATGTTGTAAATGTATCTTGTTTTGACGGAAACGATGGCGAAGCTATGGTAACTGTATCAGGCGGAACTGCTCCATACTCGTATTTATGGAACGATACCAATACACAAACCACTGCAACGGCAACAGGATTAGTTGCAGGAACATATACGGTAACGGTAACCGATGCGAACAATTGTACCACAACAACAAACGTAACAATCGCAGAACCTACGTTATTAGAAGCAGCGATAGTATTAGCTAATGTTGTAAATGTTTCTTGTTTTGACGGAAACGATGGCGAGGCAACCGTAACGGTATCAGGTGGAACTGCACCATATACCTATTTATGGAACGATACCAATACACAAACCACTGCAACGGCAACAGGATTAGCAGCAGGAACTTACACGGTAACGGTAACCGATGCCAACAATTGTACCACAACAACAATTGTAACCATCGCAGAACCTACGTTATTAGAAGCAGCGATAGTATTAGCTAATGTTGTAAATGTTTCTTGTTTTGACGGAAACGATGGCGAGGCAACCGTAACGGTATCAGGTGGAACTGCACCATATACCTATTTATGGAACGATACCAATACACAAACCACCGCAACGGCAACAGGATTACAAGCAGGAACATATACGGTAACGGTAACCGATGCCAACAATTGTACCACAACAACAAACGTAACAATCGCAGAACCTACGTTATTAGAAGCAGCGATAGTATTAGCTAATGTTGTAAATGTTTCTTGTTTTGACGGAAACGATGGCGAGGCAACCGTAACGGTATCAGGTGGAACTGCACCATATACCTATTTATGGAACGATACCAATACACAAACCACCGCAACGGCAACAGGATTACAAGCAGGAACATATACGGTAACGGTAACCGATGCCAACAATTGTACCACAACAACAAACGTAACAATCGCAGAACCTACGTTGTTAGAAGCATCGATAACATTAACCAATGTTGTGAATGTATCATGTTTTAATGGGAACGATGGCGAAGCAACTGTAACGGTATCAGGGGGAACTGCACCATATACCTATTTATGGAACGATACCACTGCGCAAACCACTGCAACCGCAATAGGATTACAAGCAGGAACTTACACGGTAACGGTAACCGATGCGAACAATTGTACCACAACAACAAACGTAACAATCACCGAGCCAATAGCTATTGATGCACCAATTGCACTAGATCAAACTTTTTGCATGGTTGAAAGAGCTGAAATCTCAAATTTAGTAGCAACAGGTACCGATATTCAATGGTATAATGTTGCAGTTGGAGGAAGTGCTTTAAATAAAACCAATTTGTTAAATACCGGAACCTATTATGCAACACAAACAATAAACGGTTGTGAGAGCCTTACAAGGACTGCAATACAGGTAATTGTTATTGATACGCCTCCTGCAATTGCAAACAATCAGGAATTTTGCATAACACTTAATCCTACAGTTAACCATTTGGTAGCTAATGGTACAGCGGTTAAATGGTATAATTCGGCAACTGCTGGTACAGCATTAAACCCAACCGATCTATTAAGTAATGGTATTTATTATGCAACACAGACTTTAAACGGCTGTGAGAGTATTATGCGAACAGCAGTTAGTGTAGTAATAAATGTGCCCGTACAACTGACTACTACACAGATTAATGCGTGTAGTAACACAAGAGTTCAAAATATTATTATTGAAGGATTTACTCATAATCAATTAAAATGGTATAACAGTGCAACAAGTACTTCAGCATTAGTATCAAGTCAATTATTAACATCAGCTACCTATTACGTTAGTACTTTTATTGGAGGATGCGAATCTGCAAGACAGCCAATTCAAGTAACTATAGCGGCTGTAGTGCCAACACCAACAGCATCGTTCCAAATTGTTTGTTCGGGAACACAATTAAATGAGTTGACCGTAACGAAAGATCCTTTGGCAACCTTAAGATGGTACACATCATTACAATCATTAATACCTGTTTCAGAAAACACCATTGTTGCAACGGGTACGTATTATGTAGTACAAGTTATAGGTGATTGTGAATCAGTACGTGTTGCTGTTCAGGTACAAGCTGTCAATGTATCAATACCTACGGTATTTAATCTCACAATGTGTGAGGGAACAACGATTGGTGATTTAAACACAGGGTCAACTAATTATGTTTGGTATGTAGATAATACTACACAGACACCTTTACCTGATAGCTTTATAATTACTTCAGGGAATTATTATATAGCAAATAAAGTTTCAGATTGTATTTCTGAAAGAAAACTTGTTGCGACTAATGTAAGTACTCGTCCGGCAAGTCCAACAGGTCAAGCTAAACAAACGTTTAATTACAATGCAAGAGTTGCTAATTTAAAAATGAACGAACCAAATTTAAGATGGTTTGCCACTTATAATGATGCGATAACGCAAGTAAATCAGCTGTCTGCTAACGAATTTCTTAAAGATGCAACAACGTATTACGCCATTGCAGTTGGTCAGAATAACTGCGGCAGTTTTATACCAACTGCTGTAGAAGTGACGATAAACTTAGGTATTCAGGATTTAGATCTTACGCAATTAAACTTTTATCCTAACCCGGTTGAAACGGTATTGAATATTAATTATATTGAAGAAATTAAGGAAATACAAGTTTATACCATTACTGGACAAAGAGTGTATTCTAAAGAATTTAATACCAACAAAGTATTAGTTGATATGTCTAGATTTAGTCAAGGTACTTACTTAATTCATATTAAGACTGAAAAAGGTCAGCAGTTTATAAAAGTCGTGAAAAAATAATCAATAAAAAAGCGATCAATTATGGACTGCACCCAAAAGTTTGGACAGGTTAAAAATTAATTAGTATAAAAATGAGTTCGATAGTGTATCGGACTCATTTTATTTATACACGATTTCGTTTTTTGTTATGGAATAGTGCTTTTTAAACTATTGTATTATGAATGATTCTATTTACTAACTTCTTGATTGATTCGTTCATCCAACCTTAAACTTTAAACGTTTCAACACCTATGCATCAATATCACAATAAACATCAATTCCCCCTTTGAAGGGGGCTAGGGGGATGTAATTCAATTCCACACCAAAACAACTACATGTATAACATTCAGCATCCGTGATGATTTTCTACGTTCTTAAAATAAATCATTTTAGTAAATTCTCTAAAATCTGTGAATCTGTGGTGAAAAAATCCTTCGAACGGTGCCTGAGGTTCTCGAAGGCACACTCATCACCAAACACCTGTCACCTTACATAAAAATATGTGAATCTGTGGTGAAAAAATCCTTCGAACGGTGCCTGAGGTTCTCGAAGGCACACTCATCACCAAACACCTGTCACCTTACATAAAAATATGTGAATCTGTGGTGAAAAAATCCTTCGAACGGTGCCTGAGGATCTCGAAGGCACACTCATCACCAAACATCCCAGAATATTTTATCCCGTTACCGGAATAGATTATCCTTTTGCTTCTTCCAAATTTTACAAAACTAAATTCTTTGATATGGAAAATAATGAAATCATTAAAAAGGAAAAAAGGATCGTAAAATCTGTAGAAGAGGCAACGCAGGTATTGAAGATGTTGATGCAACATTCAGAAAAGTCTAATCTGGAAAACGGAATTACCAAACTTATACAACAGTTGAACAATCCTAGGCTCTATCTGTTGATGGACAGGTATCCTGAACTTATGCAGCACTACAAATTGCAAGAGCTGCTTTCGGGTAGATGTAATATTCCTAATGAGCAGGCAGATGATGTAAAAACGGTCGGACTTTTTACCTGCCTTTATTTATTGGTAGAATTTTGTTATGAATTGGAGCAGGTCCCTAATATTGATGAAGAATCGTTGGATAGTCTAAGATATGTTTTATGCACAATTGATTTAGAACAATTAATTGAGGAATTGTGGCGGATTATTTTATCGATGGTTGGGACAGCATATTACGAAAGGTTCCAGCTAAGAATTCAGGACACAAAATTAAATTATGAAGATTTATTACGTCTTGAAGATGATCCGGAACTGCACGAGCATTTTGAACTTGTTACCTGGTTTGCACTGATGCGGTTGTTTTTAGAAGCTGTTTATACCAGGTATATCATTACTGATCACGAATATAAAATATGCGACTTATGAAAAAGATATTGATAACCAAAGAACTACAGGTACTCCCGGAACAGTTGCAAAAAAGGCTTTTAGCACAGATAGGCAAGGATATGGTTGAAATTATCTGCATCAATCAAAAGCAGTCCGCACAGTTGCTTATTGTTACGGTGGTGTTGGCGAAGTTAGTAACAGCACACGACAAACAGTTGTTGCAGAACAATTTGTTTATAGCACAACTTTACAAACAGCATAATGTAATTGTATGCTACGGTACGCATTCGGTATTTCCCTACAAAAGTGATTTTCACCAAACCTATATAGCGTTAAACATGCACCCTAAATTTATGGTTTACAGCCGCACAGATAATTCGTGGCGGGCACTTTTTCAAAACCATTATTCATTTTCTGTAGGGAAACAGCGTACCAGTTTGGAAAAATATGTGGCAGAGACTGTGGAGTACCATGAAAAAACGGTGAACTTTTTTGTAACGCCATTACTAAAAAACAGCCAGTTCGCAGCTGTAGGAGTGATCTGTGTACAGTTACTGCGGAATTATTTAAAGCTGCTGCAAACGTTGCTCTTTGCAAACGGTACGGCGGTGGTACGATCTGAACAGGAAATGCTGGTATTCCTCAGAAATCATCATTCAGAACTATACTGGATTTTTGTTACGGGCGATGGTGATAAACTATATTTGGAAACGGTCTTGAATGAAAATTCCGGTCTGCTATTCAATAAAGAAGCCACTTGTTCGCGGTTGCAAAAAGTGTTAGAGGGTGTAAAGGTACACTTTACCGTGATGATTAACAGTTACTTTGGCAAACAGCTGGAGGAGGTAATTAAGCCTTTTGAAAATCATAGGGTTTTTACCAGAGAAAGTTACGCGGAAATGGTGCGGCAACATGTGACGCAGCATTTGGCAAATGGTTTCGGCGCTTCCCTTATCTACCATATCGAAACCAGACACAGCAATGAAAATGTTGAACTGGTAATGCTGTTGGTTGTTTCGGCAGTTACTCCATATTTGGAACAGCGTATGGTTTCAGAAATCACAGCCAAGTTTGGAGATACTGTGAAACTTACGGTACTGCTGCACCGCATGCGGTGGATAAGTAAGCACGGGTATGCCAATCTACCATTCATCTATCGAAACATTACCCACGAACAGTTGCTGTTTGAAAAAAAAGAAAACACGCATGCAAAGTTTATATTTCCCGTTTTTGAAATCCCAGAGAGGTCTTTTGATAAATTGCTGTATGGGCAGTATTGGAATAATTGTGTGGATGATTTACAGATGCGCTGGCAGCAGATTAGCGATGTGGCAAACAGTCCACCATCTTCAGCGCACGTGTCAGTACTCTGCAGAATACTTATAACACTTTGCTATGCATGTGTATACAGGAGAGCTTGTTACCTGCCGCATTTGCAGAACTCACAATATGCATGGAAATTGTTGCAGTGGACACAACCTGATTTTGTACGACTACATATTACAGACCAACAGTCAGCTGAAATTTTCACTCTTTTTGCGGAACGCAGGTTGCAATTTTCAAGAGAAGACTACAATGCACAGATTATCGACGGTTCAAGGTTCAGTGCGGTACTGCAAATATGCAGCAGTTTGTACGAGCACGCTGAAAGACTGTATAATGAATAAAATTGCCACACATATATTTTACATAATAATAACTTATAAATAGATAATGATTATGAAAACGGATACAGAATTATTTAAAAAGACAGATTTTCCAAACAAGATAAAGAATTGGCTCAAGAATCTTGCTGATCAAAAACAATTATATACCGCATGGTATGGAAACGCGTATAACAATAAAGAATTTAAGATTTTATGGTTGTATGTGAAAGACAAGAAGACAGCTAAAAGCCTTTCTTCTGATGGATATGGTACGATAAATGGCTTTGGAAACGATTTGTTGGTAGTACTGCTGGATGACCGCGATTTTAAAAGGCATGAAAAAATAAGAAGTCCGTTCGTGAAATTTAACCTCACTAAAACTAATCTGCTCTATTCAGATGACGAAAATGAAATGCCTAAAGATCATTATTGTTCGTTTAATTTTGATAAGTTCACCAACAAGTATAAAAACAACCAGAAACTGACCAGATCTTATACAGATGAATTTGTAAAGGAGCAGCTGGAAGGCAGTTATGAATTGTTTATAAAAAGTTTCGGGAACGACTTGGAAGTACTGGAACTTTTACTGTTAGGTACAGTTAATAAAAAAGCATCGCTAACGGATAGGTTTCTCATTGCAGAAAAAGTACTGCCGGCATTCAGATCAGTTTTTGTCAAGCAGGATAAGAAACGTTTTTATCTCTTGGAGCAGTTGTCGTTTTACGATGCGGGTGTTTATGATGATTGGGGTAAGGCACTAAAAAAAGTGCAGATAAAAATTAAAAATATCGTGCTACAGCTTATGTATGAGTTAAAAACATCGTTTACAGATTCGCAGCATCATGGATCTGTACGCGTTAATGATTTTGAATTTTCAGACTATTTAAAATCTTTAACAGTAAAAGAAGAAGTACAGGAAATATACTGTTTCCACGAAACAATTACCTATAAACACGAAAAGCAGTTACGGTGCTTTTACCTGCTGGTAATAGTAGATGGAGAGGTGTCACAAAAATTACAGACGATATTTGATAATACGGACAAGGGGAGAGACGAAGTGCAGTTTGTAATAATTGCCCATAACCGCTTCTATATTCAGGAACATATAGGTTTGCAGCAGGGCTTTTATAAAAAAGTCTGCAAACAAAAAAATAGAATATACACGTCGGGGTATCATCCTTCCATTCACTGGCGTAAAAGTTGGTATGCCGATCTAACTCAAAGTGAAGGTCTTTTACGAAATTCATCCGACGATTCTGAATTCATAGTTAATAATTCGATACTGACTGCACAAAATTCATTGGAAATATCGTCCAAAATACTACGCAGATGCGTACACAACCTATTGCAGATAAATGTACTGTATTATACTGACTATGTTCCACATACTATCAATATTAATACGTTGATACAGATGGTACGGTATGCAGGTGAAAACAGTGAGGAATTTGACAGGTTGGTAATTAATCTACAGCCTGTTATATTATTGTTTGATGAAGATAAGGACAAACAGAAAAAGAAGACGATCAGGTTAGAAGGGGAGATGTTAAAACACGTTCAGGATTTTTTCAAAATAATAAGTTTTGCGTAAGATTTACGCCACCTTCACTACTCATTTATTAATAATTACTATGGCTCTAATTGGTCACACAATCAATAATCGTTCGTGTATTAAAACAACTTGGTTAAAATTACAATACAAAAGAACTAAATGTAGTTATATCATTAATAATCTGACATTTATATTGTAGTTAATTAATATAAATCGTTTTATAAAACAGTCATTTATTAAAACATTTCAAAATTAAAAGCTTAAACACTAATAGCAGTCAGTTAGCCAACAATCTCTCCTGTTAAGTTAATATCAAAAGAATTAGTAAAAAATTTCAAATCATATCCACTTAACCATAAAGATTCATCTTGACTTCTAAGTATTAAAGGACTTATTTTATTCGTGAAAGATACTTTTTCATTGAGGACATTGGTAGATTTAGTAAGTAATGTAAATGTTAGATTATTTGAGTTTGAATATTTATCTTTCCAAATAGCATACAATCCTGCTAAACAAAATATATCTGAATCTTCTAACCCGACCTTATATACGTCTTTGTTAATACCTAGTTCATCTAACCACTCAGTTATAAAGAAATGTGAGGCAATTATCAAACATCTATTTTGAATAAACTCTTTATTTAATTTCTGATTAGATAACGTATGAACAGATATATTAAGCGAACTATTTTGATAACTTGTAGATTTTGCCCAAGATGGCATAAGTCCCCAAGATCCCCCAGATATAATATTTGGAGAAATGTCTAATATAATTGGCATTAACGGATGGGAAAAACCATCAGCTTTAAATACGGGCTCAAAACCTGCCTGATAAAACTTAGCATTGAAATATTGTTCAATACTTTTCTTATTTTGCAATATTCCGTAGCTGGTTATCATATTTTAAGTTTAATTATAGAAGGGAAGGCCTAAGTATAGATTTCCAGAGATTAAAATAATTTAGAATGATGTATATTGATTAAATAAATAAATTCTTATCTTTTAATTCCGCATTTATTTATAACCATATATAACTAATTTTTAAAGTAGAGAGCGAATATCTGCCAATAAAAATTCATGGTTTTTTTTAATTAAGAAAATATATCAAAAATATTCTAATTAATATGTGTACCTGCTATAGGTAGCCTAAATACATGTAAACTATCTTCAACCTTTTGCCTTTCCTTAACTATAATTTTAATCTTTGTGCTGTTAATATAGTGCCTTGTTGCTAAAAAAATTATTGGGAAAATCATAATAATTACTACAATAAATAATTTAAAAAATTTATTGTTTAAATAATAATTAGCTTTAATTCTAAAAACATCATACAAATTATTTAATTCATAAGTAGCTTTTTTCATTTGAGATATCATAATTAGATGGTAGAATGTTTATAAAATAATTATTTAGTAATTTAATCATTAACAAAATTGGACGTTACTATTTTTATATAATTAATTTAGAATTAAATTATATGTAATCAGTTCGTGCACCTTCATTTTTAAGTAATGTAAGTGATGACTCGTAAATTTTTATAGGAAAACATTTATTTATACTTTGAGACAAAATCATAACATCTACAACTCTATTTTTTACGGAAGCTAAAGGAAATCCTTCATAGTTATTCATTCGTTTAAAAGCAATCATTCTGGGTGATTTTTGGTGATTTTTAAAAAATACCAGATCGCCAACTTGAATTTCTTTCATAATTGATATAATATAGAATAGTTATAAAAACCGTATTGAATTTGCAAAATTCAATACGGTAGCCTTAAATATAATAATGATGAACATTAAGGAAAAAAATCTGAAGATGGTAAATTCTAATACTTTAAAACAAGTTTAAAAGAATAAAATTAGCCCTCTACATTAATGATTTTATTTGGTTTGATGTTTGTTAATAAGATCTATTACCTCTGGACGTTTCTTGTTTAAGCGATTCTCTAGACGTTTTAAAAGATCTTCTTCTTTACCTGTTTCAAATTTCAAATCACTTTCTGTCAATTGAGAGAATTGCTCTTTCAACTTTTTTGATGAATCGTTCCAATTTGTAATTTTGAATGCCGGTTTTTGGTCTTGGGGGTTATTCGTATTTTCCATAATAAAACTTTTATTTGTAGCTTTTTTACTACAATATAAAATTACAACTAATTGATATAAAAGTTTTTACATAAAACAAAAAACAATTTATAAAAAACGGTTAAAAAAAACTTATTATATACATAATTGATTTTTTCTAGATTCGTACAATTACAGTATGCTTATGAGAAACAGTTTTTTGAAAGTATGAAGGCGTTACCCCAGTGATTTTTTTAAATTGAAGGGATAGATGTGCTACACTGCTAAAATTTAATAAATAAGATATTTCAGTAATACTCAATTCCTTTAATAATAGTAATTCTTTTACTTTTTCAATTCTACAAAGGACAATAAATTTGTGTAAATTAATTCCTTGATTTACTAAAAATAATTTACTAAGATAATGATAATCATATTTTAAACATCTTGTTAAATATACAGAAAAATTAGTTGTATCAGTATCATAAGAGTTGGAGATACGCGTAATAACCAATGTTTTAATTTTTTCGATAAGCACAGATGTTTTATCATAAATAATTTCAAGCCCATATTCTTTAATGGTGTCATCTAAAATTTTCAACTGTTCTATAGAAATGGCACTAGAAGTCCGTACTAAACCAAGTTTAACACATTCATAAGGTATCCCAATTAAGTCTAATGAACTTTCAATAAACTTTATACACCTTAAACAAACCATATTTTTTATTGAAATATTCATAGTTATTTTAATTTCAATTATTATCTAATAGCTTTTCCTTTATAATTTCTAAATATTAATTCAGATTTACTGGCAATTTATAATGGCCTAGCGCTATACAATAGTATTATCGACATTAATACTTTTTACTTTTCACAAACATGCGTTAGGGCATAGCTCTTTAACATCGTAATTAATGAATTATGATAATCAAGAAGATTTTCTCGAGAAATATCTTTATTTATATTGGGGCATTTTATGGGAACTTCTTTAATATATTTTGAAAGTTCTGGAAAGTCTTTATGTATTTTCATGGTAATATTTAATATATCCATATGCAATTGATTTATTGATCTCATAATAGATTTTATTATAGTATTGGTTTAACATTTTTTTTATAGCTATTAGGAAACTAAACAGTCTTTAGCTGCAAGTAAAGTTTTGTGACTTGTAAAAATAATTTCTTCTAAATAGTATTTTGTATGTTTGTTTATAATTATAATTGATTTTCCATATTACTATAATTTAAAAGTTAGTTGGCTGTAATATGAATAATATTTGGTTATAATAGATGAGAAAATCTATGTGCTTCAATAATAGATAAAGACCTATACTTCAAAAGTTAGTGAAAATTACTTTCAATATTTATGCTAAATATTAATATAACGAAAGAAAGACACGAATAGGTATATTCAATGGGTTCTAATAAAAAAAAGTATGCGTAAAGCATACTTTTCTTAGGCTTATAATAACTTAGATTGATATTTGTTAATCATATCAATAACTTCCGATCTTTTCTTATTAATTCGATTTTCAATTCGATTCAACAATTCGTCTTCTTTACCTGGTTCAAATTTTAAATCAGCGTCTGTCAATTGTGTAAACTGCGTTTGTAATTTTTTTGACGATTCATCCCAATTTTTAATTTGAAACTTTTCTTTATTAGGAGTATTTTCCATAATGTAAAGATTTAGTATAGCTTAATTGCTATAATGTAAATATATACATAAATATATACGAGTATCACAATACTATGTTAATATATTAATTTTCAATTAATTAAAAACCATTAAATAGAATGACGAGATAATTTTTTAGATAGCGCCACGCAAATAGTTAAATTTTATATTCATTTTTCTAGATTGATATAAAAATAAATCGACGACAATATGAAATTTCATATCTTACGTTTTCAAAATTACTTGAAGATTAGAATAGTTTAATAAATAAATCATAAAGAAATACCATCTAAGATTTTAGAAATTTTAGATTTCGATGGGCTAAGTTAAATCGCGAAACTGAAAATTAATATTGGTGTTGTAAACCTATATCTGATGTTGACCAGCTATCGGGATTAACGGATCAAGAATCAAAAGCTGAATGTACCACATGCAGCATCCGTGTAAATTATTTTACCAGTATTTTATAAAGTTCTTATCATCTGTGAATCTGTGGTAAATGACATCCGCTCTAACCATCCATTACATTTTGTGATAATTATGTAATCTTAGGTTAAAAAATACTTTAACCTAAGTAGACATCCAGCATATAAACGAATTAACGTAACTTGTCCCGATCCATCGGGATCAACCTACAATTACGGTAATAGACCTCGTAATCTTATAACCATTTCACCTTCTAACTATCTAGCTTTATACCAAATCATCAAATCATCAACTCATCAACTCATCAACTCATCAACTCATCAACTCATCAACAAAACTTGTCCCGAGCCATCGGGATCAACTCATCAATTCATCAAATCACCAATTAATCCACTCATCACTACAATTACGGTAATAGACCTCGTAATCTTATAACCATTTCACCTTCTAACTATCTAGCTTTATAACAAATCATCAATTCATCAACAGTTCAACAAAAAAGGACTGCCTCTTTCGAGACAATCCCTTACTTAATTAAACCTTTTTCTTACGCAGCCATTTAGCTGCTAGCGCCAGCAATTTGCCAAACAGGTAGCTTGTCAGCGTACCTATTACTCCCAGCACAACCGTCTTAAATACGTCTGTCTGCAACAGGCTGTACGAACAAGAAAGCAGCATCCCACCCATAAACCAGCTTCTGCCTTCAGCCATTGCCGGCTTTTTTTTCAGCGACTTTGGCATCATCTACCGTGATCTGTGATACGGCAGAAAGAACACCTCCGGCTACTGCCAGATAACCCGCAATATTTACAACTGCTACCGGTAACCCAATAGGTGCGGTTAAAATAGTACCTGCTACGGCTGCTAGTACCAAACCAACGGTTCGTAGGGTTTTAAAGAATTTTGGAGTTGGTGCCATTGCACGATCCATTACCTGATTATTTTTCATAATTCTGAATTGTTAGAGGTTATACATAATTTTATTAATCCGCTTTTACGGTGAGGTTCCAATGCATCTGTAAGCACCTGTAATGCCTTTCGTGATTGGATTCCTTGTCCTTCGCCCGTAATTCTTGTTACTGGTGCAATACATCCCTGCAGTTCTTTTTGCGCATTATTGGCAGGGTGTAGCAGTATGTAGCTACGGTTGGGAACATCAAGAAGTACAAAGTGCCATTTGAATTTTTCAGAATAGCGTTTCCGTAAAACGTAGGTTCCTTCGGGTATGCACGAAACACGCCTTTTGTTGTCCTGCCACGGTAGCTCTATGGTGTAGGCTATGTGTTTTCCGTTTAGGGTAAGTTCGCCATGTACGGCTGTTGCCAGATAAATGCGTTTAAGTACCAGCATGCTACTGCTTGTTAAGGTTTACAATAGCCAGGGCGTTAAACGAACCGTTGTTCAACATATAGAACACGCCATTGATTTCCTGATAGAATTCCACACCTAAAAGCAGTACCAGCGGGAGTGTGCTTGCCGGTGTTAATGCAAGATCAAGCGCTAAGGCAGCCATTGGCGTATTGTCCCAAGGAATTTCAGCCGTTCCGGTGTAAACCGTTAATGAGTTACCCGCTTGGAAATCTACCTCAGAAGCACCTGTCACGATCTTAAAGTGTGTGGTACCAGCTGGTGCACTGATCATCTGTTCGGGAACCAGTTCCGGTAATTCTAAACTTACAGCTCCCGATGCACGATCAATTGTTGCATTGTAAGGTACATAAAGGGTATTACCCAATAGTCCGTTGCTGTTAAAATCAAATCCGCGCAACATTTCAAAATCACCTGCTACCGGAGTGCGTTCCCCACGGGCGTTAACCGTATCGGTTTTAATAAGCGCCATCAGCTGTTTAACCAGCCTGCTTACCACACGTTTGTCTGATGTGTTGTTTAACATGGGTCTGAATGCGCTACGAAGGTACTTTCCGTAGGTACCTGCCCTTCCAAATTCACTTCCGTTTTCACGGGTGCGTTTAAATGCGGGATCCTTCGCCATACGCTTTTTGTCTATCCCACCTTTTTCTCGCACCAGGTGTCCGTCCTTAGTTTTGTAAAAGGTTACTCCTCCCAGGGTTCCCTTAATTTTAAAAATACCGTCTTGTCCAGCCATAATTTCTAGGTTTTAAAAAATGAATAAAATGATTGTGGTTCCTTGTCGTTGCAACTTATATAGGATTTCCCGTGACAAAGTTGTGCATTAAACAGCCTGAATATTCTAAGACCGTTCCAAATGGCAAAACATGGCATGAAGTGACACGGTATGGTAGGGCTTTACAGAAGTTTGGTTTTATTACATTTAGAAGCTGAAATAAACCGGGCGTGTTCCGTCAGTTCGAGTGACATTTTGTAGCAAGGCGAAAAAATGTTGTATCGAGAACTATTACGAGATTAAGATAAGTAAGCACCATATCGGGCAAGGTAATCATGTGATAATCATTTAATCCGTGGTAAAAAACACTTTTTCAAACAAAACAAAATGGTCTACATAACCAGCGGTATGAGGTTTTAATCGAGCGTCGAAACCCTGCATGAAGCGTAATCGCATCGGCGAGCGAAGCGATGGTTCCGATGAGATAGCTTCAAAAGTAGATTTCGACCGATTAAAAGATCGCCGCAATAAAAAACTTTGCTTCTTTAGTTATAAAGAAGAGAAAAACAGAATGAAGAAACTTGGTGAAATGTAGAATGAAAAAACGAATAATCCTATGAAAAAGAAATCAATTCACTATTCCCAATTGCCAAAATGAGATGCTTCGACCAGCTAGCATGAAGTGTGACCAGAACTATTAGATTTTGATTATAAACAAATCAACGATTCAACAGTTCAACTACTATACTCCTTTATAATCCGTGCATCCGTGGCAAAAAAAGAAAACACCTGAATGTATCACATTCAGTTATCCGTGTAAATTATTATACGGCATCAAAATAACATTTAATAAATCCTTTCTAATCCGTGCATCCGTGGTAAAAATCAGGCAAAACAGAAATTGTAACACAGTACGACAATTAACCGATTCAACAGTTCAACTACTATACTCCTTTATAATCCGGGCATCCGTGGTAGGAGGGCAGGGAGGTGTGTCCGTCTATTCGAGTGGCATTTTGCAGCAACGCGAAAAAATGTTGTATCGAGAACTATTACGAGATTAAGATAAGTAAGCACCATATCCGGAAAGGTAATCATGTGATAATCATTTAATCCGTGGTAAAAAACATTGCAAAAAATGTAGTTTTTAATTATAAACAAATCAACGATTCAACGATTCAACAGTTCAACTACTATACTCCTTTATAATCCGTGTATCCGTGGTAAAAAATGATTTTTCAAAACCAATTTACCCTTATAACCATCTAACTTTATAACGAATCAACGAATCAACGAATCAACAGATCAACGAATCAACACAACTTGACCCTAGAAACGGGATCAACGATTCAACAGTTCAACACTTTTTCAATCAAAAAAAAAAATGGCCTACATAACCAGCGGTATCCAAGCTTTAAGCGAGCGTCAAAAACGGTGCAGTTGGCGTTAAAACACATCGGGTTGCAAAGCAACGTTTCGATGGGTTAGGCAACCAACCGTATTTTGACCGTTAAAAGCTTGACCGCTAAAAGGATTTTGTTTCTTTTAATCCTTTAAAAGATAAAGAATGAACAACCGAATTAAAAGGAAATAAACTATTACCAGCAATGAAAGTATCTTATTCGGCAAGGTAACCTAGTGGTAATTATTTAATCCGTGGTAAAAACAAATAATTTTTTCAAGACCAATTGCCCCTTATAACCATTTACCTTTATAACAATTCAACGAATCAACAGATCAACAAATCAACAAATAACTTTTTTCTCCCAAGTTGGGAAACGGAAATATACAACCTGTGTTACTTAGCGGAATAAAATAAGTAATTATGGACTTCAATCAAACTTTCGAATTAATAAACGGTGTGCGCCAATACAATTATTTCAAATGTATACAGTATATACAGCTGCAAGGGAGCAGTTTATATGGCTGCAAATACTTAATACACACCTCGCAAAGACAACAGCTGCACAAATTGTTAGCGTATGCCACAGCAGACCGGGAAGCTTGTACATTTTACGGCATAGACCTACGGAAAGGCTTATTGATAAGCGGCCCCGAAAACAGCGGGAAAACCAGCTTGCTGCATCTGTTGAAACCTTTTTTTGAACCGGAAAAGCAATACTCCATACGCAGCTGCAGGGAGGTGGTATATTGTTACGATTTGTTCGGTGAACAATCCTTACAACGATATACTGAAAATAATCTGCCTTATTGCTTTGATGACCTGGGTATCGTTCCCAGCTGCTTAAGTTTGAAAATGGATGTTTCTGTGGTGGGGGAGTTGCTCAAGACTAGGTTGTTAAATAAACGAGCAGATACACACATTTTAACCAGAATGAATGTCGGGGCGCTTAATAAGCGGTACGGTAAGCACTTTACGGCTTTGCTTTTTTGCAACTTAAATTTAATTGAATTTACAGAATCGTTCAACTTAAAATAACTCATTATGAAAAAACAGGAAGTAAGATTGTGTATCTATCCCAAAGATATTCAATGCATCACCGGTAAAAGCTACAGGCAAAGCATCCGCATTCTAAAAGCGGTTCGTCAACTGTTTGATAAACCTGAGAACAGTTACGTTTCGGTTACCGAATTCTGCATGTATAGCGGACTGCCTTTTGATGAAGTTGCAGCGTTTCTTGATTAAAAATTAAGCTTTTTCATGAGTTCCGTGATACTGTTTAATGTTCCGCTATAATAGTTTTCGTTTTTAAATTCGGGAATAAAATAATTGTCAATGATAAATTTAGTTTCATCATCACTAATTAACTTTTCAATTCCATTTCCATTCTGCACCCTAATTTTTCTATAGTGTTTGGAAATAGCAATTACGATTCCGTTATCTTTCCCTGCTTTTCCAATGCCCCATTTTTTAGCAATTCGCAAGGATAAATCATCAAAGTTGGCACTGGTTGCTCTCAACGAATCTAAAGTAACGATAGCAATTTCGGCTGAGGTTTCTTTCTCAAATTTTGTGATTAGATCATTCAAAACTTTGACTTCATCTTTTGAGTATAGCTTTTCATAATCTGTTACCCATCCATAGTGCTTGATTGGATTAAGCCAATATAGCTTCTGAAAATTTTCTACAGCTTCAATCTTTAATGAATCAGTAGTATGTTGATTTATCTCTTGCGAAAAAACATGCAGGTGGATGAGGAGTGATATTAGAATAAAAAGTTTATTCATAGATTTATATTCTTTTTTATTAATTTTCTGTCTGGTATTTGTTAATATCAAAGTCAAAGTTAAATAGTTCTTTAGGATGAACATTAAGTGCTAAAGCAAACTTACAAATAGTTTTTATTGTAATATTTCTCTTTCCGCCTTCATATCTACTGATCTCTCCAGTATCTATTCCTGTTAAGAATTCTAGATCATTTTGAGTCTGATTGTTAATCTTTCTTAATTCTATAATCCTTTTACCAATTAGTTCAAGTACATCATTACTCAGTTCCATTTTGCTATATTTTATAGCAAATTGCATTTTTTAAATAAAAATATTATTGTGATATATCACAATGCTAAATAATTTTACTATATTTGCTTATGAATTATATGTAAAAGTGTAATTTCGCAATACTTTATAAGAAAATATTAAAGCTATTGCTTTGATTCTCGTATCAGAAAACTGGTAATTTTAAAGGGACGAGATGATAAGTAGATTAGCTCACGACCATGGCGTGAGCTCACTTATCTGTTCCCACGGTATACCAGTACCTCTGATTCAGATATTGTTGAGTTTCACGCCTTTTTATGCTTCTTACTCAACCATTGCCGGTTATGGTGCTATGCGCAGGTACCAATGTTTAATATTATTTTTTTGTGATTTTTAACATTTAAAAACAATTTTAATCGCCCGTTTTCAATTTTTTGGATATTAAAATGGTAAAGCAGTTATGCAAAATGCCAAACCGAAAAATTTTCTAAAATAGCAACTAGGGGGATACTAAATAGATACAGCATAGCAAAGGCTACCTTAGTGCATGAAACACATTTTCGGTAAAAATAGTAGAACATAGTGATTTATTCTAAATTTTTGAATTTAGGTAGAAAAATCATAACATATAAAAAAGAAAAATTCACCGTTTTAAGAAGTAAAAACAATTAAATATAGCAAATAAAAAACCAATGACGAGATATCGTGTGAATTGTAGTACGGTTCCACCTAATCTTGAATGGTTCAAAAATGGTATATAAAAGATAAACCTTACGGCTAAAAAACAATTACAACATACAAAAAGTTAGTCACGTAAGTACAGGGCAAAGCACATAACTACTTCCAACCATCATAATAGATAAATATTAATCAGTAGTTAGTTTAGTTAATTTTCAAGTAGTTAAAACTGGAAGCGTTATGTGCCGCAGCTCTGCAAAAACAAGAACAACACCATAAACCCAAAGCTCTTTTTGGGCTATGTGGAGAAGCCCCATTTAAGCTTTGGCTTTATTACATTCCGAAGCTGAAAGTAAAATTATAAACTGGATGAGATGCTGAAAGGCTTGTCTCACTTTAGCGGAAGTGCAGCATGACATCGCGCATTAACTATTGGATTTTGATAGAGAGTTTGCTGGTCTAATCACGAGAATCTAAGAACCGACATTAGTTTTTCGACGAGTGTCGAAAATGTTGAAGTTTCCGTGAAAAGAAATGCTGTTTGAGAACGGAGTTCGAGTTTATTTCTTTTAGGAAATGAAACATATTTTGACCGTCTAAAAAATAGAGTCTTGATTTTTTGGTTCGTTTTGTATCAAGACAAAATGAACAGATGAAATTAAAATGCGAAATATTTAATTGTAAAAATCAGAATGAAGATTTAAAATGCAAATTAAAACATAAACATAAAGAGTATAATTTATAAATCACCCTATTATGCCACAAAAAAACTTTGAATTATTAAAAAAAAGCGACCCCGCTGCTTTAGAAAATATTCACGCGCAATATAGTAGAAGGATCTTTTGGATCGGTAAAAGAATAATAGATGATGATTATGAGGTGGAAAACCTGGTACAGGATACTTTTTTAAAGTTATGGGAATGTCGCGAGAACATAAACGAACCAATGCATATTCTTTTTTTCTTGCAATATGTTATGAAAAGATCCTGTTATTCGCATTATTCTAAACCAAGAAATAAGTTTTTCAGAACAGTGGGTTCATTGGATAGCTATGAGAATTTTCAGGAATATCTGGCGGGCTACGATCCGGAGGATACCATTGAAAACCTGAAGGATCACGAAGCCCGTCAGCAAATGTTTGATCTGGTAACTAATGCCTTACCACTTATTAAGCCGGAAAGAAGGCACCTGATAAGCCTGTGCCTGAAATACGGCTTCCAGTACAAAGCTATAGCCCGGGTTATGGGAAAAGGAAGTACCGAAACTGTAAATGAGGTTAAACGTGCTATTGCGGATATAAAGAACATTGTTGACATGCAAAGTAAAGTTGAAGCCGGGAACAACAATTTGAAACAAGAAATTGAAAAGCAGATACTGAGTCAAAGACAGGAACAGATTTTAAAACTGAGGTTTGAAATGAACCGTTCATTCTCAAAGATAGCCCAGGAACTAAACCTTTCGCAAAGGGAAGTACATAAAGAATTTATGACGGCATATAAGTTTTCGCAACGGCAGTTTCAGTCACTATAAAATAATTGGTATGGAAAAAGAGACAATAACACTTACCCGGAAAATACAGCTAAATATTGATCTGCCAACAGTTGAGGAAAGAAAAGAAGTATGGCAGAAATTATATACTTGGCAAGACAGGTGTATGCGTGCATCAAACCTTATAATGAGCCACCTGTATGTACAGACGATGATTAAAGATTTTTTCTACCTTTCTGAAGGCATAAAGTACAAGTTGGTTGATCAAAAGAAAGATCTGGACGGTATCCTGCAGTTCTCGCATTCCAATTGTACCTATAGGGTGGCAAGTGACCGCTTTAAAGGCGAAATACCAACCAAGATACTTAATCAAGCTAATTATGAACTGATTAAGAAGTTCAAAAGAAATTATTTGGAGTATATGAACGGTGACAGATCTTTAGACAAGTTTAAACCTGATTCGGGGTTTGTTTTCGGTATGGAAGGGTTTAAAAGATTACAATATAACGAAAATACAAAGACATTTTGTTTCCGTCTGTATTCGGTTCCGTTTAAAACCTATCTGGGTAGGGATTATACAGACAAACACAAATTAATGCAGCAACTTTTGAATGGAGAAATAAAACTTTGTGCGTCACGTGTAAAACTTGAAAATGGAAAAATCTTCTGGCTGGCGGTATTTGAAATCCCTAAAGAAGTGCATTGCCTGAAACCTGATGTAGTTGCGGAAGCTTCTTTGTCCATAGAGTATCCTCTTTCAGTTAAAATAGGGAGGAAAAGACTACACATTGGCAACAAAGAAGAGTTTTTACACCGAAGGCTTGCTATACAGTCCGCACATGCCCGAACCAAAGCGGCGGTAAACTATTGTAGGAGCGGGCACGGCAAAGATAGAAAAACGAAGGCATTAAGCAGGTTTAAGGATATGGAAAGAAATTACGTAGCCAGCAGGCTGCATGAATACAGCAGAAGGCTGATTGATTTTTGCGTAAAAAACCAGGCTGCTACGCTGGTTTTACTTGATATGGAGCAAAATGCCGAAATAGCAAAAAATGAGCCGTTTGTATTGCGTAACTGGAGTTATTATGATCTGATGACCAAGATAAAGTACAAAGCCGAAAAGGCAGGTATTGAAGTTATTACTACCTGGTAAAACAATATTTTGAGGGTGCTTATACACCCGTAAGGTGAGGTTTTTTGTAAACACTCACTGAATGCGCAAGCATATATAACTTAGAAATTCGGAAAAGATGATTAACGGAAAGTATGTATTAAACACAATTTATGTTCGTATTACTCGGAACTTTGTCCATAGAGCATCCTCTTTCAGTTAAAATACGGAAGAAAAGACTACATATTGGCAACAAAGAATAGTTTTTTACACCAAAGGTTTGCAATACAGACCGCACATGCCCGGACCAAAGCTGCGGTAAACTATTGAAGGTGAGGCCACGGCAAAGATAGAAAATTGAAGGCATTAAGCAGGTGTAAAGGTATAAAGAGTAATTATATAGCCAGCAGTTTACATAATACAGCCGCAGGCTGATTGATTTTTGCGTAAAAAACCAGGCTGCTACATTGGTATTATTGGATATGGAGCTAAATGCCGAAATAGCAAAAAAGGAGCAGTTTGTATTGCGTAACTGGAGTTATTATGACCTGATGACCAAGATAAAGTACAAAGCCGAAAAGGCAGGTATTGAAGTTATTACTACCTGGTAAAACAATATTTTGAGGGTGCTTATACACCCGTAAGGTGAGGTTTTTTGTAAACACTCACTGAATGCGCAAGCATATATAACTTAAAAATCGGGAGAAAATGAATAACGGATAACATTTATTAAACACAATTTATGTTCATTGGTAGTTAATACTCGGAACTTTGTTCCATAGAGTATCCTATGTCAGTTAAAATTGGAAGGAAAAGACTACACATAGGCCACAGAGAGGAGTATATACACCAAAGGTTTGCGTATTTTAAATTTTTCGGACGATGAGTTGATTAATTTCAAGCTCTTTAAGCTCCCTGCTGAGCATTTTTCGGAAATACCCTCTACTTCTCTTAATAATTCACAGTAACGCATAGGATAAAATGTTAAGCAGGATATCCGAAGAGATTATGACAGTGATATGGGATTTGGCATCGGATTGAATTTGAGTTGTTAGTTATTTGACCCATATGAAAAACCGCAGAAATAAAACCTAAACGGCTTTTAAGTCAAAAATCTAATAATTATCATGGGGTCGTACCTGATTGCATTCATAACTTTGCTTTAGAAAACTTCTTATATAATCTTAAAGATTAACTGAAAAAAAAACTGTCGCATGCCACGACAGCTTTTTTTGAGTTTGTTTATTTTATTTTGGCAGTCCATTCAATTCCACTGATGTCAATGAGCTTTAAAGTATAATTTTCTTTGAGTGGAATCTTCTCCAAATCAATGGATAAATCAGCTTTTGCACCAAGAGGTAAAATCAGACTATGTTTTCCTGGTTCTATTTTTGCTACATAATGATTGTTGATTTTTTCTTTTGGAATTTGCGCCAATTCCTCTTGCCCAATGGATTTTAAGATCTGATTATTCTCGTTCAAAATCTCTATGCCAATTAAAAATGAACCGTAAACATCTGCTCCTTCTACCCTAAAAAGTTGAAAAGAAAGTTCTGATCCGTTGCGCTGAATATTTGAAATTTCAACTTTAGGCTTTACGGATTTGTTATGAAGTGTGCCAAATACGCCACCGTGAAAATACTGATTGGTAAACAAAGTTAATCCAAATATGAACAACGACACTCCCAGAACTTTTGGAGCTAAATTTTTGATTGGAAGCTCGCCCGAACCTAAAAAAGCAAACCATTTTTTATTGGTAAACTTGTAGGATTTATTCATAAAATAATTGTCTAACGAATAAACACCGCTACCTGTTAGGAACAAGACAAAACCGCTTGCAATACCCAAAACACCGATTTGCCATTCGTCCAAGCAAGTTGTACCCAACCAGCCTGAACCCAAAAGAATACCCATTGCCAAAAAAAATACGCCGATACTCATCAGCCTGGTAAACAAACCAAGAATGATAAACAAACCGACAATAGCTTCTACAATTGTAAAAATAACCATTGAAATTTGCAATGCTTCCGGATTGGAAACCAGATGTTCAATTATCGGTTTGATCCCCAAAGCATTGGGAAGAAAGTGATTGAATTTTTCACCAATATAACCCGCTTCTTCGGGAATAAGTTTATTGTCTAAAATAAGTCGTCGCCAGAATGCAGAAAAATAAGTCCAGCCGATTACCCAACGCAGGGATAATGTAAAAAGTCCAGCCTTTCCGGCTGCACTATCCATATATTGTATCATTGATTTTTATATTTTAATTAAACGTGAAAGTGATGTAATAATGCGAAAGAAAAGTTAAGCAATATCAATTTTCAGCCGTTTGTATAAAATATATTTTGGAGGACTGTGGCCCAAAGATGTTTTTGAATACTTATTGCAAACTTTGGTTGAGTGTACTGCAGAAAAAGGTTTATCGAAAATATCAACAGGCTCAGTTTGTTTATTGCTTTTCGAATTCTTTTCAACTGAAACTAGCTGGTTTTCATTGTGGGAATATGCACAACTGCTTATAGAAGCAGTTGTTTTTGTTTTATTCAATGAATTTGCAGATTCAGCATTTACAGAAGATAAAATTACTTCTTTAACCGTACAGGGACTTAATGAAAACAAAACAAAGCCCAGTAAAAGGATGGCTTTGAATATTTTAATATGAAAGTTTATTTTAGGCATTGCTCCAAAAGTACAATTATTTAACTGGTATGGCAACCTAAAGAAAAGAATTTCACATTTTCTTTATTTCACGGTGCTGAGTTCAATTTTAGTAAACAAATACAGTACAAGGACTCATCATTGGTCCTGTGATCAAGATTAATGATAACTATATAGTATTTTCCTTGCAGCTTTTATTTATTATTTTATCAAAGGTAATTTTTTGAATTCCAATCGTTGATACTTCCGCTGTAATTTAAAATATTCGTATAACCTAACTTTTCTAAGATGGAATAAGCCATAGCACTTCTAACTCCACTTTGACAATGAATTATTACCGGTGCTTCTTTCTGAATTTTAGTAGCATTTATCTCTATAGAATTTAAAGTAATATTTTCAAATCCTAGGCAGTAATGATTTTAGAAATTTTCAAACCTTTAAAATTTTTTACATCAGAAATGTATCCGTAAATATTATCCATTCCAATTCGCATTAGTTTGCGTTGTAAATATTCGATTTGGTTGTCATTTCCTAGCAAAATAATTTGATTATTACAATCTACTAACGAACCCACAAAAGTTGCAAATGATTTACCGCCTTCAAAATGCAAACTACCAGGAATAAAGCCTTTTGCTTCTTCTTTTTTACGAGCGTTAATCACCAATACATTGTTTTTAATAGCATTTTTAACTTCAGCAATCGTTAATTTTTGAGTTTTTGGCACTTCAATTGGCAATGGACGATCCGATTTATTCCATTGTTTCATCACCGCAAAATATTTTAGAGGCCCAGGTTGCCCTTCTAAAATAAATGGGGTAAACGCTTCTTAATCATTTAAATATTGAAATGCTGGGTTGGTTACCATTTCTAGTTCCAAAGTAGATTGAGGAATCGTGCTCAAACTCTTGCCACAAAACGAACCTGCACCATGTCGTGGCCACAATTCTGTATTTTTTGGTAACTTGATGAATTTATTCAAAGAAGTAAATAATTGATGCGCACCTTTGTATTGAGACCTTTCTTGTTCTGCTGCTTTTTCTAACAAATCAGGACATCCAACGTCACCTACGAATATGAAATCGCCGGTGATTGCTTTTGCAGGAGCCATTAAATCGTTAGTGTTTTTAATCAAAATGTTAAGCTTTCTGGAGTATGTCCGGGTGTATGCATTACTTTAATTTCAACATTTCCTAACTGGATATTTTGTTGATCTTTAAAGGTTGATGATCAAAAGCGTATTGCCAATCAGGTCCACCTTCATTTGATAATAATAAAATTGTTTTGGTTGCTTTGGCTAATTTTGGACCGCCACTTAAATAATCGGCGTGAATGTGCATTTCAGTAACGTATTTAATCTTTAATCCTTTTTCTTTAGTATAAGAAATGTACGTGTCTATATCTAGTTTAGGATCTATAACGATAGCTTCTTTATCTTCATTAGCGATGAGGTAACTCGCTTGTGCTAAGGTCTCATATTAAAATCTTTTAAATTGTATAACCTGTGCATTTATAGTGAAGCTTGATACTAAATATACACCTAAAGTTTTTAAAATTAATGATTTATAATCCATAATATCTCAATTGAAGAGCCTAAAATATAATTCTATTGTATAATTCAATGTAACATTTGTTATATAAAAGAGCATTTCCTATAGCGTTGCTTATATTCTATATGTTTTCTTTTATTAATCGTTCCAATTCATTTGCAGGGAAAACGCCCGCTTGGCGCCAACGAATTTGTCCGTTTTTAAAAATAATTAAGGTAGGCACACTTCTTACTTGGTACTGAGCGGCTACCGATTGGTTTTGATCTACATCGATTTTAATGATCGACACCCGATCTCCTAAATGTTGTTTTACTTCTTCAAGAATAGGCGCTTGCGTTTTACAAGGTCCACACCAGGTTGCAAAAAAGTCTACTAAGACAGGTTTGTCTTGATTGATGATTTCTTCAAATGTCATATTTATTTTCTTTTTTAAATAATGAAAAAACCAAACCTCCCATTAATCCTCCGTATAAAGTACTATTTAGAGGACTTGAAGTGATGGCACAGCTTTCTGTACATCCATAAAAATTCCAATATAAATATCCGGAAATCAAGCCAACTGAAATGCCAATGAACCACAAAATGTTTGATTTAAAAAATTCTTTCATTACGATTATTATTTAATCTCTGTATATGTTGTTTTTTGATTTTTTGAATTTTGTTTTGAATACAAATTGGTATTGCATCCCGAAGTCCCGCAACATCCAACGTTAAAAATAGGCATTAAAGCAAAAATAATTCCGACTACAACAAAGAACCATTGAGCTGTTTCTATTCCTTGAAAAATAATAAAAAATGCCATAGCTAAACGTAGTATTCGCATAAAATTCCAATTGTTTAAAATGTTTTTCATTTTATTTCCTTTTGAATTTAATAAAAACTTCGTTACCTGTCCTCTGTGGAATACTATTGAAACATTCTTCCATCGTTTTGATTTCAAAATGATTTTCGAAAATAGGACGGTATTCACAAGGACATCCACCAAAAGGAGGAAATGGATTGTTAAATTGTTTATCGAATAGTAATCCAACTATGCGACCATTTTCCTTTAAAATCTCGTGCATTTTTGCAACGTAATCCTTTCTTTTGAAAGGTGGAATAGCACTAAAAAAGGTTTGTTCTAATACCAAATCATACGAGCCTTTATGTTCAAAGAAGTCTTCGCATAAAATACTTATTGCTGATTGACCTTCAAATTTTTTCTTTAAATTTTCAACGGCTAATGGAGCAATATCAATCAATGTAATGTTGGTAAAACCTTGCTGTATGAGATATTCAGCTTCGTAAGCATTTCCACAACCTGGAATCAGAATCGCTGTGTTTTTATCAGCGATTCCGTCCATATATTTTGTGATTGCAGGAGAAGGATAGCCGATATCCCAACCTGTTTCTTGCTTTTCCCATCGGGTATCCCAATAGTTTTTATCCATTGGAACATGGCATTGCGTTGTGCAACAAGCTAAATCTTTATTATTATTTTCCATTTACTAACGTATTAATGTTTTGCCAAGTTCCGCCATTTACAACATTGGTAAATCCGTTTTGTTCTAAAATAGCTTTTGCTTGTCCACTTCTGTTTCCACTTCTACAAAATACTACAATATTTTCGTGATTTTTAAACTGTGCCATTTGCATTTGAACTTGATCTAAAGGAATATTAATAGATCCTGGTACGTTTCCTTCTGCAAATTCTGCGGGCGTTCTAACATCTACTAAAAATGCGTTGTTAACGATACCTTTTAGTTCTTCGTTGTTGTTCTCTGAGAACATATTTTTTATTAATCCGAACATAATTATTATACCTATACTTGTTATTATTATTTTAATACTTTGCTTTGACATACGAAATCGGTTTTAGGAATTTGAGTTTCTGCAATAGCTTGGAAGCCACCTTCAATTTCGATGAAGTTTCTATAACCACGCGCTTGTAAAATACTTGCAGCAATCATACTTCTGTAACCGCCTGCACAATGTAAATAAAACGGTTGTTTTGAATCGATATCGTTTATCCAATCGTTAAGGTAAGCCAAAGGTTTGCTGTACGCATCTTCTACATGTTCTGCAGCGTATTCCGATTCCTTACGAACATCGATAACCATCACTTCTTTCCCTTCGATTTGAGAAGCAAATTCAGTTGCAGTAATTCGGTGTACCGTATCGATTTCTTTTCCAGCATCTACCCAAGATTGAAAACCACCCTTTAAATGTCCTAAAACATGATCGAACCCTACACGGCTTAAACGCGTTACTGTTTCTTCTTCCATTCCGGCATCTGTAACCAAAAGAATGGGTTGATTCACATCAACAATCATCGCTCCAACCCAAGGTGCAAAATCACCGTTGATTCCAATATTGATGGATTGCGGAATAAATCCTTTAGCGAAATCACCATTTGCACGGGTATCTAAAATCAAAGCAGCCGATTGTTCTGCAATATTTTCGAATTCTTCGATACTTAACGCCGTCATTCCTTGAGATAACACGTTTTCGAAACTTTCGTATCCTTTTTTATTCATCGCTACATTCATTCCGAAATACGCTGGAGGAGGCAATAAACCATCAGTTACCGCTTCAATAAACGCTTCTCTAGAAGGTTGATTTAAAGCGTAATTCATTTTCTTTTGATTACCCAAAGTATCAACCGTTTCTTTCATCATATTTTTACCACAAGCTGAACCTGCTCCATGAGCTGGATATACCGTGATATCATCTGCTAAAGGAAGAATCTTGGTGTATAAACTGTCGTATAACATTCCGGCTAAATCTTCTTGCGTCATATTTGCAGCCTTTTGAGCCAAATCTGGTCGACCAACATCTCCTAAAAACAACGTATCTCCACTGAAAATTGCTGTTTCTTTTCCGTTTTCATCAATTAATAAGTACGTGGTACTTTCTAAAGTATGACCTGGCGTATGCAGTACTTTTATTTTGATATTTCCTATTTTGAAGATTTGATTATCTTCTGCTATAATCGCTTCAAATTCAGGGTTTGCAGTTGGGCCGTAAACAATTGGAGCGCTCGTTTTTTGACTTAAATCTAAATGTCCACTGACAAAATCTGCGTGAAAATGTGTTTCGAAAATGTATTTTAAAGTAACACCGTCTTTTGTTAAACGATCCACATAAGGTTGTGTTTCACGCAATGGATCTATGATTGCTGCTTCACCATTACTTTCTATATAATAAGCCCCTTGTGCTAAACATCCTGTATAAATTTGTTCTATTTTCATTTTGTATATCCTTTAATTTGTTTATGTAAATTTCGTGAGATTATTTTATATGATTGGTAACATTTGTTACACAAACTAATTGATTAGTAGCTCTTTAATTAAGATAATGAAACCCATAATGACAACAAAGTATCCAAAGATTGGTTTTAATTGTTTGGCATCCAATTTCTTGTTGAGTTTTATACCAAAATACATTCCTACTAGTGCAATTACTATTATTTTAGCTAAGAAGATAAAGTCTAAAGTGGCAATATCGTGAGATCCTAAAAATCCAATAAACGATTTTACTCCAATAATGAATAATGAATTGGCTACCGCTTGTTTTACACTTAATTTTCCAAAAATCATTAATACAGGTACAATAATAAATCCGCCACCAGCACCTACGATCCCAGTGATTAACCCCTCGAACAAACCGGCGATCATCAAAACGAAATGATTATAAGGACAATCAATACAATCGGGATTGTTTTTCTTTTGTTTAATCATAAAAAATCCTGAAGTCAGCATCAATACAGAAAAGAATAGCATCATGAAAAGATTTTTCTCGATTTCAAATCCTAAGAGCGTAAAAGTTTCTGGTATGGCTGGAAGAACATACGATCGTACAGTATATAAAGCCAACATAGATGGAATACCAAACTGAAGTATTTTTTTGAATGCTAATTTCTTTTGTACGATATGTGGCGCTGCGGCAATTAAACTGGTGATACTAACCAAAGCTAAAGAGTAGGTTGTAGATAAAGTAGCAGGAAAAGAGAACAAATACACCAAAACAGGCACAGTTAGGATGCTGCCACCACCACCAAATAATCCAACCAATAATCCGATAAATATGGTTACTATAAAACCTATGATTTCCATTGTAATTTAATTTTGATACACAAAGGTCAATCATTTTAAATATGTAAAGCGTAACATTTGTTACAGAAGTAGGGAGCAAAAAAAAGATGTTTCTAATGAAACATCTTTTATAAAATAGTAATGCTGTTACGTTGTTGCTTAATAAAATTTTCGTTTTCTAGAACCTTTAACAATCTAGAAATTACAACACGCGATGTGTTTAATTCGTAGGCGATTTCTGCATGTGTTTTATTCACTACTCTTGATTTATTTACACTTGCTACTTCTATAAGATAATTTTTTAATCTCCCTTTAGAATCGTTAAAGGCTAAGTTATCAATCGAACGCATCATTTCGTCTAAACGATCTTGATAACTGTTCAACACAAAAGCTCTCCACGACGGATATTTTACTAGCCATTCGTCCATTTTCTGAACCGGAATCATCACTATTTCTCCATCCGTTTCTGCAGTTGCACGAATGTTACTTGTTTTGGTTCCTAGGCAGCAGGTCATCGTCATGGCACAAGTATCTCCTTTTTCTAAGTAGTATAATAAAAGTTCGCCATCATTTTCATCATCACGCATTATTCTTATAGCACCATGAAGAAGAAGTGGCATATGGGTAATTGTTTGACCTAAATCAATTAAAATTTCATTTTCTTTTAATAACTTTAGCTCACCATTGTTTGTTATTTCATTTATCAATTCTTCTTCAAATAATGAATCAAAATAACTTTGAATTAAACTTTTATCTAACATAACTATTTTATTAATGAGGTAGTTTATCTTTTAATATTCCATACAACCAAGTACCTGTTAAGGCCGCTAAAATTACGATTATAATTGAATAAGTCCCTGCACCTAAAAGTACAAATATAGGACCAGGACATGCTCCAATTAACGCCCAACCCAAACCGAAAGCAGTACCTCCTAATAAATAACGACTTAACGATTTATCTTTAGGATTAATAACTATTGGATGACCATCTACATCTTTTGCATTTTTTCTTTTAATAATTTGTATTCCAATTACACCAATAATTAGTGCTGAACCAATAAATCCAAACATATGAAAGGATTGAAATTGAAACATCTCTACAATTCTAAACCAAGAGGCTGTTTCGGCTTTATACATCGTGATTCCAAAAATCACACCTAGTACAATATATAAAATACTTTTCATAATTGTTAAAAAATTAATGGGAATAATAAATGAACCATGATTAAACCACCGATGAAAAATCCAATTACAGCAATTAATGAAGGTAATTGTAAATCACTTAATCCAGAAATAGCGTGACCCGATGTACATCCGCCAGCATAACGTGTACCGAAACCAATTAATAAACCACCTACAATTAAGATCATGATATTCTTTAAAGATAATGCTTCAAAAATTTCTTCAGGACTATAAGCTGTACCAACACTATTAATGCCTAAATTTTGTAAATATTCGGTTGTATAAGCCGCAATTTCTGGAATTTGATTGTTCGCTAAAAAGTTAGCTGCTACATAACCACCAATTATTGAACCTACTAAAAATAAAAGATTCCATTTTTGCGATTTCCAGTTAAAATCAAAAAAAGAACACGTTTTTCCTGCTCCTAAAGCTGAACATAAAGTTCTAAAGTTTGAAGAAAACCCAAAACTTTTACCTAAATAAATCAAAGCAATCATAATAAATGCAATGGTAGGTCCCCCTATATACCAAGGCCATGTTCCAAATATCCAATCCATAGTTTTAAATTTTTACTTTGCAAAATTGAGAGATTAATTACTATTACTTCGTAACATTTGTTACATACAATACATTTAAGCCTATATCGAAGATGTATTTTATATTGACCAATTTAGAAAGCGATTTTTAATCAATTAATCGAGATCTAAATATATGACGATTAAAATGTAAGAACGTTGAGCTTTCTTAAATATACCTTTTATAATCGTTTAAAAAAGAGATTGTGAATCACAGGGCTCAAGATCAGGAAATAAATATCAACTTCATTTGCACACATAATTCCCGCAGAAGCCATTTTTCTCAGGTTTGGGCACAAGTAGCCCGTGCGTACTTCAATATTGCAAATGTACATTGCTTTCTGTTTCCACTTCAGCAGGTTCTTCCCCTGCTATTATGTTCATCAGTGCTTCCTCGTCTACTTCGGGTTTAGCAAAATCTTCCCGATGTGTTACCGCCTGTTGTTCTGTCAAAGGTTGCTTCTTTTCATCAGTTAGGAAATTTTCAATAGAGAAATCCTCTTTTTCGGGTTGCTGATTTTTGTTTTCTTCGTGTATCATATCTCTTATTTTTAATATTATATCCAATTAGCTGTTTGGTTAACTAAGTAATCAGCTGTATATACAGTTGCATCTATGTAACCAACTATCTACCTATGCACGTGCATACTCTTAATTGGCTAGTTCATTAACTCAAAAACTTGTAATTAGTCTGCATTCAATCACGCAGATTAGCTGTCAGGATTTATGCTGTTT
>JBEBXO010000006.1:0-61260 GCA_040391585.1 Paenimyroides ummariense
AAGTACCGGTAGCAGTTCGTGTAATCAGCACAAGTGCCCCTGCGGTGAGTGCTATTTCAATGTGTGCAGGTGCAACGGTAGGTGATATCCCATTGGCAATGCCAACAGGCGTTAGTTACAAATGGTACTTAAACAGTACAGCTACCACGCCGCTGCCATCAACCGATGTGTTGCAGTCAGGATATTATTTTGTAGCACGCGTTGAAAACGGATGTGAATCAATTCGTACCCAAGTACAGATCATGGTAAACAGCCGCCCAACCAGTCCAACGGGAACAACGCCACAACAGTTCACTGATTATGCAGAGATAAGCAACATCATAATGAACCAACCAAATGTGGTATGGTATGCAACCTATGATGATGCCATGAAAGGCAGAAACCCATTGTCGCAAAACATGCCATTAGTTAGCGGAACCACTTATTATGCAGTAATTATTGGAGCTAACGGCTGTCCGAGTTTACCAACTCCGATAGAGACAATTATTGTATTAGGCGTAAATGATTTTGATTTAAAAAAATTAAAATACTACCCTAACCCGGTGAACGATCAGTTAACAATTACTTATACAGAAGTAATCACCAATGTAGAAGTATTTGATTTAAACGGACGTATGGTAATAAAACGCGATTTTGACAAAGAAACGGTTCAGTTAGATTTTAGCAGCTTAAGTTCAGGAACTTATATGTTAAATATAAAAACAAAGGAAAATAGTCAATTTATTAAAATTGTAAAAAAATAATTATATATTAGCCAAGGGGAATATTATATTGTAATATTGCCCTTGGTTTTAAAAATTAAATTCAATACTATGAGACGATTAATACTAATTTTATTGCTCTTAATTCCCATTGTTAATTGGGCGCAACCCTATAATATTACATGGGATGGTTCAACAAGTGCAGCGCCCTGGGATGAACTACAAAATGTTTTTGGTGTAACGAATCAGAGGGTTTGTCAAGGAAGTCATTCTTTAAGGACTAGATTACAAGGAACGCAAAATCTTGGTACTGCTCAATTAAGGTCACCTTTGTTGTTTACAGCAACAGGAGGGCAAATTACTTTTTCTTTTGAATATAAGTGGTTGATTTACAATGCAAATATTAATACACAACCACCAATAGCGTCCGCTGGAAATCAATTAAAATTAAAATGGGATTGGTCTAATTCAGCAAGTGGTCCTTGGACTCCTTTTTATACAATTGATGAAACAAACCACGTAGTTAGTGCTAATTGTAAGATAGAAACTGTAGATTTTGCACCAACCCCAGGGCCATTGTATGTAAGATTAACGGTAGGTAATACAAATATAACTCCAGCAGCAGATAATTATTTTTATTTAGATAATATATCACTTACACAAGGGGCAGCACCAACATGTATAGTTCCTAAAGAGATTTTTGTTACAGATAAAGATTCAGATAGTTTTGTTTTGAATTGGATTAATGCTGAGAATCAAACAACTCCTGATTACAGTTGGGAAGTAAGAACAAGTGGTCTTCCAGGTAGTGGTCCGGTAGGTTTAGTTGCGCCAATACCACCAGCTTCAGGAACTACAACTTCATTAAGTACTCCTCCTATTACAGGTTTAAGTCCAAGTACTGTGTATTATGTGTATGTTAAATCTAACTGTAGCTCTACAGATAGCAGTTATTGGAGAGGTATTGAAGTTACTACTGCATGTCTTCCTCCTACTTTTACAACGACTAATTACACAGTCTGTGGAATTCGTGAGTTGATTATGAATGTTACAGGCGGAGGGACAACTTTTTGGTATGATGTTGACGATAATTTAGTGCAAAGTAATTCTAATACACATGTCATTCCTGAAGTTACAAAATCGGAAAGTTTCAATGTATATCATGGGGTTTATGATAATTTTGTTGGAATAGCTCAGGCTGGAACAGGTCTTTCAACAACAACAGATGCAACTCCTTTTACAAATGCAAGATCTCAAAAAATACAATATATTTATCTGGCGTCTGAATTAAAGGCGTTAGGCTTTACAAGAGGAATTATCAGATCTTTTGGTTTTAAAACTGGGGCATCAGGAGGAACACTACAAAGAAATGGCTTTACGATTCACATGGGAGAGACTCCATTAGAAGAATTTTCTACAGATAATAAGTTTATTCCTGTAGACAGATTAAAGCTCGTTAAGAATTTAGGAGATCAATTGTTAGTTTCAGCTGATGTAAATATGTTTAAGTTAGATACACCTTTTATGTGGGATGGTGTTTCAAATATTGTTGTACAAATAACTTACGCAAATGGTACAGCTGCAACTATTCCTTCGGCCACTCAAAATGTTGTTAGTTCTTTTTCACCAGCAGCAAATCGTACGCTGTATGTAAAGAATGATCTTACATCTACAACTTTAAATAGTATTAACGGTATTGAAACAGGAACACGTACTGTTGTTAGAACAAATGGTTATTTTGATGTAATAGCGGGATGTTTTGATTTGCCTAAAACAGTAAATGTTACTTATGAAGAAGCGCCAACTTTAAACTTATCAGCTGATATTATAAATAATTGTGCGGGTAGCCCACTAACTAAACTATATGTTTTAACTGGAGCTGCTAGCTATGATTCGTATGTGTGGACAATAACTGATCCAAATCATCCAGCTGCTAACGATAATACACTTCCTGATCACCCGGATAATGCAATTTCCGGAGATCAAAATGTAGGATGGACTTTTAATACAACAGGGCCAATGGAGTATACTTTAAAAGCTACTAGTTCAGCTGGTAACAAATGTGTTATCGTTAAAACAGTTGCTATAGAGAATAATCCTGCACCACAGTTGTTACAATTATTGAATGACTACAAATTATGTACAAATGATATTCAAGAATTAAAAATTGATAATTTTACAAACGAAGCACCTAATAAATACCAGTTCAATGGTGGACTTACAGGAGCAACAATGACTAATGCAGTGGCAGGTGATGCAATTGTAAACGAAACAGCGTTGTTTTCTGAAGGAACAGGAAGTTTAAAAGTAACCCATGCTGCCCAAACAAACGCAGTAGTTGATTTAGGTTCGGCGGTTAACATGTTAAACTTAAAATCTATCGTTGTAGAATTTGATCAAATCGCTGCTTTACAGTCTACAGCTACAGCTGTTATGGATTATGCGTATCTAGAATATTCAACTAATAATGGGGCAACATGGAAGCCTTTCTTACCAGCTGATTATACTGGAAATGCAAGCACAACATTAACTAAGCCAATTGGTAATACTGGTTTACAAGCTATGTTCTTTACTGCAACTTCTTATGCAGATTGGAATGGTATTACACAAACTACTGTGCCAACAACGACACCTTGGAAGTCTGAAAAATTTGTTGTTCCAGCTACAGATTTTACTGGTACAGGATCTTTTAAAGTTCGTTTTAGAATAGGTGCAGACGGAAGTACACAATTCCCAGGTTGGTATATTGATAATGTTAAGGTTACACCTGTAAATAATTATGATTACACTTGGACACCAATTGCAAATTTATATTACGATCAGGCTGCAACAGTACCTTACGATGGAACTGTTAATGCCGGAACGGTATATTTAAAAGGAACAACTAACAGTTTAAATGTTCCTTATAAAGTAGAAGTTACCAATCAATTTGGTTGTAAAGCAGAAAAGAACTTTACAGTTAGTATTGGTTTAAAAGAAGCGCCAACTGTTACAAATCTTGACAGATGTGGTTCTATTGATGTATCAACAACAAACTTTGGTAAAAATGCAAACGGTACTTTAACCTACTATGCTACAATGAATTCAAGTTCACCAATTACTCAAATAACTTCTTCGGGAGTGTATTATGTAGAACAAGAAATCTCTGGATGTAAATCTGCACGTGTACCATTTACAGTTGTTATCAGTCCTATCGCACAAACGCCAACGGCTACAGCAATACAAAACTTCTGTGGTACGGCAACAGTTAACGATTTAACATATAACGCTGTTCAAGGATTCCAAATTAAATGGTTTTTAAACAGTACGGGTGGTACGGCTTTAAGTAATAATGCGCCTATTAATAATGGAACATACTATGGTGAATTTACAAACGGTATTTGTGTGTCTCCAAGTAGAGTTATGGTAAACGTAACCGTTGGAGTATTACCTACAGCTATTTCGTTAAGTAACGTATATATTTGTGGTATCTCTACAGTTGCAGATATTAAAGTAACTGCTACACCAGGAGCTTTAGTAAACTGGTATCAAAATATTAACGATACTACGCCATTGGCAAGTACAACCGTTTTAACAACAGGTACTTATTATATTGCACAAAAAATAGGCAACTGTGAATCAACAAGAACTGCGGTTTCTGTTTCAACAGTATCTAACTTAACACTGCCAACAGCTACTACTATTCAAACATTCTGTGGTTCGGCAACAGTTGGAAGTTTGTCAGCATCGGCTACAAGTGCAGGAGCAAATATTTACTGGTATGGTTTCAGTACTTCTGATACACCTTTAACAAGTACTACACCATTAACAAGTGGTACGTATTATGTAGGTCAATCAATTGGTGATTGTGATTCACCAAAAAGAGCGGTAAGTGTAAGAATTTTAAGTGTAAATGCACCGGTTATTAATCCAATCAATATTTGTGGCGATGCAACTGTGTCAACATTACCTTTGAATGCTTCAGCAGGAACCAATTACAAAGTGTATAATTCGGCATTTGCAACAACAGATATGTCGCAAAACGATCCTATCACAACTGGTACATATTATATTTCATTAGTTGATAATGGATGTGAAACTGCAAGAGCGTCTGTATATGTTACAGTTACAGCCAGACCAAATGCTCCTACAGGAAACATCAATCAAACTTTCCAAGATTATGCGGAAGTAAGAGATTTAAAAGCTAATGAAGCAAATGTTATTTGGTTTGATTCTTATAACGATGCTGTAAACAATACCAATCCATTACCAATTTATACACCTTTACAAGAAGGTAAAAAGTATTACGGTATATTGGTAGGACAAGCAAATTGTGGAAGTTTACCTTTAGAAGTTACAGTTAAAATAGTTTTAGGATTAAACGATTTAGATTTAGCTTCATTAAAGTATTACCCTAACCCGGTTGATTCTGAATTAACGATATCTTACAAAGATGTTATCAAAATGGTTGAAGTTTATGATGTTTTAGGTAAACAGATTAAAACTCAAAAATTCGATGCGAACGATGTACGATTAGATGTTTCTTCATTATCATCAGGAACATACATGGTAAAAGTTCATACCAATGCAGGTTCACAATTTATAAAAATTGTAAAAAAATAATTTTCAAATAAAAACAAGAGGCTTAGGCCTCTTGTTTTGTTTAACAGAAAAACTAAAACGCTGCATCACGTAGTATTTTAGTTTTTTTTATATAATAGGTAAGCTTTAACTAAAAATAAGTTATTTTATTTTTTCATATAGGCAGTATGTCTTATTTTTGCCTATTACCAAATTAAAGAATCATCAATTGGTAAATAACAGTATCTGTATTATGAAAGAAATTACGAAAGAAGTATATTTAAAATGGTATGAAGACATGCTGTTTTGGCGTAAGTTTGAAGACAAATTAGCTGCTTTATATATTCAACAAAAAGTAAGAGGATTTTTACATTTATATAACGGTCAGGAAGCCATTTTAGCAGGTGCTTTGCATGCTATGGATTTATCTAAAGATAAAATGATTACCGCTTACCGTAACCACGTACAGCCAATTGGTATGGGGGTTGATCCACGTAGAGTTATGGCAGAATTGTTAGGAAAAGCTACCGGTACTTCTCAAGGTTTGGGTGGATCAATGCACATTTTCTCTAAAGAACACGGTTTTTATGGCGGGCATGGTATCGTTGGAGCTCAAATTCCAGTTGGTGCAGGTATGGCTTTTGCCGATAAGTATCTAGAAACAGGCGGTGTATCATTAACTTATTTTGGCGATGGTGCCGCACGTCAAGGATCATTACACGAGGCTTTCAATATGGCAATGTTATGGAAATTACCAGTAGTGTTTATTTGTGAAAACAACGGATACGCCATGGGAACTTCTGTTGAACGAACTGCAAACCATAGCGATGTTTGGAAACTTGGTTTAGGATACGAAATGCCTTCGTATGCTGTAGATGCTATGAACCCTGTAAAAGTTGCCGAAGCTATGTTCGATGCTATGGAACGTGCTCGCAGAGGAGAAGGTCCAACATTTTTAGAAATGAAAACATACCGCTACCGCGGACATTCTATGTCTGATGCGCAACATTACCGCACAAAAGATGAAGTTGAAGAATATAGAAAAATCGATCCAATTACACAGGTTCTTGATGTAATTAAAGAAAACAATTGGGCAACCAGTGAAGAAATTGAAGTAATTGATCAGCGTGTAAAAGATTTGGTTGCAGAATGTGAAAAGTTTGCAGAAGAATCACCTTATCCAGATCTTAATGTAATGTACGATGTGGTTTACGATCAAGATAACTATCCATTCATTCCTCATAAATTATAAGTCATGGCAGAAATTATAACAATGCCTCGTTTAAGCGATACCATGACAGAAGGTACCGTAGCTACTTGGCTAAAAAAAGTAGGCGATAAAATTGCAGAAGGCGATATTTTAGCCGAAATTGAAACAGATAAGGCAACTATGGAGTTTGAGTCTTTTCATGCGGGTACCTTATTACACATTGGTATTCAAGAAGGCGAAACAGCTCCTGTTGACAGTGTTTTAGCAATCATTGGTAACGAAGGTGAAGACATTCAGGCTTTATTGGCTGGGAAATCATCAAATGAGTCAACACCAACTGCTGCCGATCAACCAAAACAAGAAGAAGCAGTATCAGCAACTGAAGCGCCAACTACAGAAATTCCTAAAGATGTACACGTGGTAACAATGCCTCGTTTAAGTGATACCATGACGGAAGGAACTGTAGCAAGCTGGTTGAAAAAAGTAGGCGATACAGTTGCCGAAGGTGATATTTTAGCAGAAATTGAAACCGATAAAGCAACCATGGAGTTTGAATCTTTCAACGCAGGTACTTTATTATATATTGGTATTGAAGAAGGACAAACAGCTCCTGTTGATAATGTTTTAGCAATCATTGGACCTGCGGGTACCGATGTTTCTGCCTTTACATCTGGAAAACCAGCTCCAAAAGCTGCTGAACCTAAACCGGAAGCTAAGGAACAAACACAAGCTGAAACTAAAGAACCTGCAAAAGCAGTTGAAACAATTGTTGCTAACGGAGACCGTATTTTTGCTTCACCATTAGCAAAAAAAATTGCTCAAGATAAAGGCATCAACCTATCACAGGTAAAAGGTTCGGGAGAAAACGGACGCATTGTTAAAGGCGATGTAGAAAACTTTACTCCAAGTACACAAGCTACCGCGCAACCAATTGCAGAATCAAAACAAGAAGCAACACCAAAAGCAGCCGTGCAAACATTTGTTCCGGCAGGAGAGGTAAAAGCCGAAGAAGTGAAAAATTCGCAAATGCGTAAAACAATTGCACGTCGTTTGGCAGAATCTAAATTTACCGCACCTCACTATTATTTAACAATCGAAATTAACATGGATAATGCCATGGAATCTAGAAAGTTAATTAATTCATTGCCAGATACCAAAGTTTCTTTCAACGATATGGTGGTAAAGGCGTGTGCAATGGCATTAAAAAAACATCCGCAAGTAAATTCATCGTGGACTGATGCTGCTACCCTTATTAATCATCATGTAAATGTTGGTGTAGCTGTTGCTGTTGAAGACGGTTTAGTGGTACCTGTTGTAAACCATACCGATTTGTTGAGCTTAACTCAAATTGGATCTTCTATTAAAGATTTGGCTGGTAAAGCACGCAATAAAAAATTACAGCCTAAAGAAATGGAAGGGTCTACCTTTACGGTTTCTAACTTAGGTATGTTTGGTATTGAAGAGTTTACATCGATTATTAACCAGCCTAATTCGGCTATTTTATCGGTAGGAGCCATCATTGAGAAACCTGTTGTTAAAAACGGAGCAATTGTAGTGGGCAATACCATGAAAGTAACTTTAGCTTGCGACCATAGAACGGTTGACGGAGCTACGGGAGCCGAGTTTTTACAAACATTAAAACATTTTATTGAAAATCCGGTTACCATGTTAGCCTAACAGATTTTTGATTGATATAGAATAACCCGTTTTGAATTTTCAGAGCGGGTTTTTTGTTACCTTTGCCTAAACTAAATTTATATGAAAAAAATTCTTCTGTTTGCAGCTTTGTCGTTGTCGGTAGTTGCTTGTAAATCTACATCTACAACAAAAGATACTTCAGTAAAACAACAAGAAACGGTTTATGAGGTTAAAGAAGCCAATGTTATTGAAACGCTGAAATATTTGTCTTCAGATGAATTAGAAGGACGCGATTCTGGTAGTGCCGGTATAGAAAAAGCCGCGGTGTATTTAGAAAACCAGTTTAAAACAAACGGTATCAAGCCTTATTTTTCGTCGTATCGTGATACACTTACCAACTATAAAAATATCTCTTATAATGTGGTAGGATACATTGAGGGAACCGACGAAAAATTAAAAAACGAATTTGTTATTTTAGGGGCACATTACGATCATATCGGGATTACACCAGATGCAAAAGGCGATGATAAAATTAACAACGGTGCCAACGATAATGCTTCGGGTACTACCATTTTATCTGAAGTAGCCAAGTATATTGCTACTTTTAAAAACAATAAACGATCGGTTTTAATTGTTTATTTTTCTGCCGAAGAAAAAGGTTTACTGGGATCGTATCATTTGGCAAAAAAATTAAAAGCACAAGGTATGAATGTTTACACATTGCTTAATTTTGAAATGTTAGGTGTACCTATGAATTATGATTTTGATGTATTTATGACAGGCTACGATTTTTCTAACATGGCAAACAAGCTAAACGATTATGCAGGCAGTACTTTGGTAGGAAAATCAGAAATGGCAGAAAAATACAATCTGTTTAAAGCATCAGACAACTATCCTTTTTACGAACAGTTCGGTATCCCATCACACACTATATCTGCATTCGATTTTTCTAACTTTAATTATTACCACCATCCAAAAGATGAGTTTCAGGAAATGGACACCAAGTTTATGACCGCATTAGCTAATAAAATGCTGCCGGTAGTAAACAAAATGATTTCAGCAGAAAGTAAAGAAATAAAAATGAACAACAGCCAAGAAGCAGCAAAATAATGAAAAATATCATCGTAACAGGAACAAGCCGCGGCATTGGTGCCCAAATGGTTTTGCAATTGGCAAACGCAGGGCATCAGGTTATAGCCCTTTCAAGAAAAGAAAATCCCGATTTTGCTTCACATAAGAACATTTTTTATTACAAGACAGATCTTGCAAACGAAAGCGAAATTGTATCTTTTACCGAAGAAATTGCCTCAAAATTTCAACAAATACATGTGGTTATTCACAATGCGGGTGCTATTGTAAACAAACCCTTTGCCGAAATTTCTGCAGCAGAATTTATGTATGTTTACCAGGTGAATGTTTTTGGGGTGGCAGCGTTAAATAAAGCAGTTTTACCCTTAATGCCTCACGGAAGTCATGTAGTTACCGTAAGTAGCATGGGCGGTATACAGGGTAGTTTAAAATTTCCTGGTTTGGCAGCGTACAGTTCCAGTAAAGGCGCCGTAATTACGTTAAGTGAGTTGTTGGCAGAAGAGTATAAAACGCAAGGTGTAGCGTTTAACGTATTGGCATTAGGTGCGGTACAAACCGAAATGTTGCAAGAAGCTTTTCCTGGCTATCAGGCACCGATTGTACCAAGCGAAATGGCAGCTTACATTACAGACTTTGCTTTAAACGGCAATAAATATTTTAACGGAAAAGTAATTCAGGTTTCTTCATCAACGCCATAAAAAGTGAAAGATATTTTATTTGGATACCTTCCAGAACATGCTGTTGATTCTGTTTTTGAACTAATAAAAGCACATCGTGTACACTTAAAAATAGTAAACGAACGGGCAACGCGTCACGGTGATTATCGTCGGAATACCGATGGCAGTCACGTTATCACCGTTAATGCCAATTTAAACAAGTACCGGTTTTTAATGACCACAATTCATGAAATTGCCCATTTGGTAGCTTTTCAAAAATTTGGTCGGTCAATAAAACCCCACGGTATCGAATGGAAACATACATTCAGGTTGTTAATGTTGCCTTACATCAATCCGTCAGTTTTTCCTAATGACGTGTTGCCTGTGGTAGCAAATCATTTCAGAAACCCATCGGCAAGTAGCGATACAGATGCTATTTTATCAATGACCCTGAAAAAATTCGATCCGCCATCTGATTTCAATTTTGTAGATGAATTACCTTTGGGCAGTTTGTTTAAAATAAAAGACGGTCGTGTTTTTAAAAAAGGAAAATTACGTGTAAAACTATTTGAATGCACCGAAATACATACGAATAAAGTATATTTGTTTAGACCTAACATACAGGTTGAACCTTTGAATACCTAAAAATGAATAAAAACTATTATGCAGTAATAATGGCTGGCGGCGTGGGTTCGCGTTTTTGGCCGGTTAGCACACCCGAATTTCCCAAACAGTTTCACGATATGCTGGGAACGGGCGAAACCTTAATTCAGAAAACATTTTCACGATTAAGTCAGTTAATTCCTAAAGAAAATATTTTAATTTTAACCAACGATAAATACCGTGAAATTTTAAAGGAACAACTGCCAAGAATTACTAATGAGCAGATTGTTTTAGAGCCCGATATGCGCAATACTGCACCTTGTATTTTGTATGCTTCTTTAAAAATTAAAAAGCAAAATCCCAATGCGGTTATGATTGTGGCACCGTCTGACCATTGGATTGAAGACGAGGTGCAGTTTGTGTCTAATCTGCAACGATCGTTTGATGTTTGCGAGCGCAACCAATCGTTAATGACGCTGGGTATTTTACCTACCTTTCCTAACACAGGCTATGGGTATATTGAATTTGACAAGCTAGATACGCGACCTGTTAAAAAGGTGGTTCAGTTTCGTGAAAAACCTAATTATCTAACGGCGAAAAAATTTATACAGGCACGTAATTTTCTGTGGAATTCCGGAATTTTTATCTGGTCGGTACAATCAATTTTAGAAGCGTTTCAAAAGTATCAGCCCGAAATGTATCAAATTTTTCAGTCGGGATATGCAACCTTCAATACTTCAGAAGAAAAAGAGTTTATAGCAGAAAATTACAGCAAGGCAGAAAATATTTCTATTGATTATGCCGTAATGGAAAAGGCAGACAATGTGTTTATTCTGCCCGCTACTTTTGATTGGAATGATTTGGGAACGTGGGGATCTTTGTACGATAAACTGCCTAAAGACGAGAATGAGAACGCAATGGTAAACGGACTTTTGTTTGTAGAAAATGCATCGAACAACATTATAAGAACCAACCCTAATAAAATGGTGGTTATTGGAGATTTAGATGATTACATCATTGTAGATAAAGACGACGTGCTGCTGATTTATCCAAAAAAGAAAGAACAGGAAATAAAGCAGATTGTTGCTAAAATAAATGATAAAAAGTCGGAATAATAATTCCGGCTTTTTTTTTTAATAAGTAAAATCTTATCTAGGTAATTTTACGCATTTAGTTAACAGGTAAAATTACCTATACATGAATTAAAATATTGTAATACTTTTATTTATAATATCGTTTAAGCGGTGTAGAAATAATGTATTTAAAAAATAAAACCAGCAGATATAAGTTGTTAAATAACGCAACGATAAGATTCATAATAACTTTCTTAATTATTTTTGAGTCTTATAATATATTGGCGAATACTAACAATACAAAGATTGTTAACGATTTTATTGAGCATAACAAGGAGATTTTACACCCATCAACCATCAATCAAAATTATTTGCGAAAATCAAAAACTGTTAAATCAAAAGATTATCAGATTTTACAGGTTGCAAATAAAGTTCTGCAGGCAGAGGCTTATTCCAAGAATTTTGATAGTATCAACAATCAAAGTCTTTCTCTTTATTTGGAAGCTTTATGCGCAGCTGAAAAAATAAATGATAAAAGTTTATTGGTTTATGTAAATACGCAAATCGGCTTTTTTTACTATTCGTATAACGAGTATATTAAAGCGATGCCCTTTTTTATGAAATCGTCTAATTTGTTAGATAAAAATACCATCAAGGATCTTATACAACCAGCCGATGTTTATAAAAAAAACGCCTATTTTTTTGGCAGTATTAACGAACATCAAAAAAGTATCCATTATCTTCAAAAAGCGTTAGCCTGCACCCCGTCAAACTCTATATTGTATGCAACTTTCCTAAATAATATCGGATCAAGTTATTATAAAATGGGAGAAACTGATAGTGCATACAGTTATTTTACAAAAGCAAAAAAAGTCTCTTTAGAAAACAAAGACTATGTACGTTATGCCAAAACGTTAGGCGATTTAGCATTGATCTATATCGATAAGAAGGAATATAAAAAAGCAATTGAACTGTTACAACGGGATATTGAACTATCAACAGCGTACAAGGCTGACCGCAATACCATGTACGCACAAATTTTATTAAGTAGGGTGTACGTTGAAACGAACGAATTTTGTAAAGCCAAGCAAACTTTGGCATTAGCAACAAAATATGTAGCAAGCAAACAGTATTTAAAAAGCAATGCGTACGAAATTGCCGAAGTTAATCTTACCATTGCTTTGAAAACCAACGATATTGTTTTAGAGCTGCAATCGCGTAGAGCATTAGATTTATTAGGTGCAGATATTGTTGATAAAGATGGGCAAGAAGCTATAAAACTAGTGGGCTGGGAAACTCAAAAAGAACAATTTAATAGTAGTTTGGAAGCAGAAAAAGCTAAAGTTGAAAAAGCAAATCTTAAAATTTTAATCATTTGCGGTATTGTTATTTTTATTATTGTAATAACTATTTTTATTGTTCGATCTATTCAATTACGCTTTAAAAATAAAGAAGCACAGTACGAAAAAAATATCCTGCAGTATAAAATTAATCAGTTACAGTCCGAAAGTAAGTTAAATGAGTATGATCTTACGTTGAAATCATATCAAACGTATTTATCTGATAAAAACCAACAAATCGATCTTATAGAAAAAGAACTTTATAAACTAAATACCAATACCGTTAGTAAAGATCAGGCAAAATTGTTTTTACAGGAATTATTAGATCAACAAAAAATGTCGGGGACCAATTGGCTGGCATTAAAAAATACGTTTTTAAAAGAGGAAAATGAGTATTATAATGCCCTTCTTAAAGACTTTCCTGATTTAAGCGAAAGAAACTTACGTATTGTAATTTTAAATAAAATGGATTTAAAACCTGCTGAAATAGCGTTGGTTTTGAATATAAAAAAAGATGTGGTTGATGATACCTTGCAACGCTTACGCAAAAATTTCAAGGGAAGATTTGATAAACATTCAATAAATTAGTAAATATTATTGCATAAATTGTATTGTTTAATATAATTTAATACTTATTTTTGTTAATCATAACTTAAAAAAAACACAAAAAATGGATGAGGTAATTACTTCTCTGCAAAATTGGGAGGCTGTACGAAACAATCCCGATGCTTTAATAGAACTATTTATGCACAACTTGGGATTTGAATTAAATGTGAATCAATTTCCACCTAAAAAACCTTTACATGCTTATGCGGCTGTAAAAAATGGAGAGTTTGGATTTTATGTGATATCTGAAGTTTACGATGTAAATTCTCCACAAGCAGTTTTAGGTTCTAACTGTTATTGGTGTCCTTGTATAAATGCATTTACTAATCCACAAGAAATTCCAGAAGAAGTAGCTATAAGTAGAGTGAATTCTTGGAAGAATAACTATATAGAATGGATTAATGAAGTAGTAAATACCCCCTTTGGTATGTATCAAACCTTTCATATACCAACAGAAGGGTTGCAACGTGAAAGATATATGGCGCTATTTGCTTTAAAAAATAATGACATTACACCTACTTTGCAAGAAGCTGATTTAATTTTAACCACCGACGCAGGTGTTTTTTATGATACTATTAGGAGTCAGCCACCATATCCTTATGCTAACAAATATTATATTTTAAGTTTAATTTAATTATCATTAACCTAAAAAAAATGAAAATTTTAAAAGCAACATTAGTATTTATTATTTTAACATTTGTGGCATGTAATAATGACCATAGCACTATTGATTATTCTATTGAAGAAAGTCAGGATCTATTGCAACAAAAAAGTAATGCGGAATATACTTTACAAGAAGTTTTAAATGGTATCAGCAAATGGGACAATTTAAGGAATAATCCAGATGAGTTGTTGGAACAGTTTGAAAATTCAAATGCTTTAAAGTTAGATATGTCACAGTTTCCTATAGGCAGTGCTTTGCACGCTTATGCGTGTATTCTTAATGGAGAGCTAAAGTTTGCCATAATATCAGAAGTTTACGATAATGCGGCTTACGAAGATAGTTTAATAAATTATATAAAAATAGTAGATTTAAATTACACGGATGTTACGCTATTATCAGACCAAACATACGAAAATTATACATTTCCGTTACCGACTCAGTACATTCAGGCTTTGGATGCTATAAATCGTATCGAAGATTGGAATTCAAATTTTAATACATGGATAAGTAACAACACGTTTTTTTATCAAGGTTTTAATATACCTACTTATAGTTTAGAAGCACAAAGTTACTCGGTGTATTTTGGATTAAAAAATAATATAGAAAATCCAAGTGTAAAAGATGCCGATTTGATCATTGATAATAATAATGGATTGTTTTATGATACGGTAGCTGGATTTCCTCGCCCAGGACGACAAGGAAATTACTATCTTCTAGAATTAATTTAAATACTATGGAAAGCTACGCTTTTATATTTTATACTTTTACTTATGTAAACACAATTATACTTATAATATCTAGTATTACAGGTATAATTATGTTGAGAAATAATAAAAGTAAAGTACTTAAAGTAGTAGCATATTATTTATTGATTTGTTGTTTTTTTGATGTGATTACAGGTTTTATTGTTTTTCTTTTGGAGCGTGGTTTTATTGAGGGATTTTCAACAATATATCTTGGGATTGTTTTTCGATTATTAGAATTACTTTTAATAGGCTATCTTATTAACAAGCATTGGTTAAAAAGTAAAATAGTGTGGCTTTTAATGATCTTTAGCAGTGCATATTTATTGTACGATTTATTCACTTTTCAATCAAAAGGTATTCTCAATTATCAAGCAAATGCACAAACAGTTGCGAATTTTTTATTGCTAGGTTTAATTGTAGTCAATCTACTAAAACAGCTTAAAGATGCTAAGCAATTTAATGTGACCAATCAAATGCTATGCATGTTTTTTTTAACCTATTTTTCTATACATTTAGTGTATACGGTTATTCAGAATTTCATTATAAACCAATCTTTTACCGATAAAAGTTTTGCGCTGTTTTATTCCAGCTATGCCATACTTCATATCATTTATTATGCTGCATTAGGGTTTATACTGTTTAGAAATCTTAAAAAACCACAATTAAAATTATAAATATTTCAATGGGCACAGATTATGGAAAAATGGCAGAATTCCGATACTTTGCTTCTCTGGGTTGTTATCATAATAGGTGTAATGATACTTCTTATAGGAACTTTAATAAGCGTTTTTTATATATCGTACAGAAAGGTTTTACGTTCTAAAGACGAAGAACTTAAAATTAAAATGGAGTATCAGCGTTCTTTATTAAAAGTAAGTTTAGAAGCGCAAGAAAACGAACGTATTCGTATAGCTGCAGATTTGCACGATAACATCATCAGTACGCTAACCGTTATACGTTTAAAAGCCGCTATAGGATCTAACCAAGAAGAATTAGATCATCTGTTGGGTACGGCGATTGATGAATCACGGAGAATTTCGCATGAATTATCACCCCCTTTATACGAAGAAAAACCATTAGAAAACATATTGTTAACCATTTTAAAAGGTTGGACGAATTTTTACCATATTAATCACGTTGTTGATGTGCGTACACACAAAGCGATAAACAAAACCATAAAGCTGCAACTGGTACGTATTTTGCAAGAATTGCTTAACAATATTCACAAACACGCAAAGGCATCTCATGTTGATTTAACATTGCGTATAACAGATAAATACATTGTTTTTTTGCTAAAAGATAACGGAATTGGTTTTAACAGTGCTACCGTAAAAAACGGAATTGGTCTGCAAAATATTGCTTTGCGTACCGATGATTTAAAAGCAAAATACAAATACAAAAGTTGTAAAGAAAAAGGAACCCACTTTATTTTTTTAGCAAAAAATGGAAAAAATAAAATTAGCATTAGTTGACGATGACTACCTAATAGTAACATTGTTAAAGAGTTTTTTTAACCAGAATCAGTCAACACAAGTGGTGTTTGATACTACAGACGGATACCAGTTGTTCAATTACTTAGAAAAAGAAACTACCGAGCCTATAGATATTCTGCTGCTTGATTTAAAAATGAAAACAATAGACGGCTTAGAAGTGCTAAAGCATGTTAAAATAAATCATCCAGAATTAAAAGTTGTCGTAGTATCATCGCACTATCAAGATAATTCTATTGGCTTTATGACCAAAGAAGGTGCTGCTAGCTTTTTACCCAAAGGAATGTCTCCTTTTGAACTGCTCGATATCGTTAAACAGGTTCATAAAAATGGTTTTTACTTGAATAAAGATCAAATGGAAATTCTGCGGGAACAAATTTCGTCTAAAGTAACAAAACCATATTTTGATTCAGAAGAACTGTTAACCGAACGTGAAAAAGAAATTATAAAACTTTTGTGCCAGCAAAAAACAGCAAAAGAAATTGGCGATTATCTTTTTATTACACAACGTACTGTAGAAGGCCATAAAAACAATCTGTTTACAAAAATTGGTGTTCGCAACGTTGCCGGGCTAATAGTTTACGCACTGCAAAAACATATAGTAACACTCGAAGAACTCTCGTTAAACTAGCAAAATAATCAAAGCAGGTATTTTTACCTGTTTTTTTATTTCAGGTAATTTCTACCTAAGAATATTGTTTTTTTTTTAACAATTTTGATATTATACTTAATGACTTATTGTAGAACTATTACAAAATATATATTTTCAAGTATTGCACAAGTTGGGTTTAGAACATTTTGTTTGTAAATTGTTAATATATAATGTAATATGTTTTTTGTTAGATGAAATGGTTGCCGTAAAAGTTTTAAGTTAATACAGTTTAAAAGCTTACCTAAAAAACATTATAACATGAGTGAAAAATTACAAGTGTACACAATAATTAACAATTCTATTTTTTTAGAGGGAGTTGAGAATTTAATACTTACAAAGATTTCTTCAGATGTAAAGATTGTTCGAAAAGAAAATTTACAGGAGCTGATAAAAATAAAAACTGAAGTTGAAAATCAATTGGAACTATTAATATACGATGTCGTTAAATTTTCTAATAAAGATTTTAATTATCTTTTACATTTAATGACTTTGAATGCCGATTTTAAAATTCTAATTATAACATCGAACATAAGTATAAGCGATGTAAAGTTATTGTTTGAAATTGGTGTAATGGGAGTGGTTAACAATAATATTTTATCAAATCAGTTTATTGATTTTGTAGAGAAGATTTTAAAAGGAAACAAAGTTTTATCAGGTGAATATTGGAGTTTAATAGTTGAATATTTTTTTCATTCTGTAGAGAATACCGATTTGGTAAAAGAAAAAACAACCGATATTGACCACAACGTACTTTTATATTCTGATTTAACAAACCGTGAAAAAGAAATACTGGGATATATTTGCGATGGTAAAAGTACCCGTGAAATTTCTGAAGATCTTTTTTTAAGTCTGCATACTGTTGAAACGCATCGTCGTAAAATTTTAAATAAACTGGGCGTTAAAAATACAGCCTCTATGGTCAAAGTTGCCATTAAAAGTAATTTATACGCTTTGTAAACCACACCACACTTAACTAAATTAATAAACCGCTATGAAAGTAGCGGTTTATTTTGTGTTTAATTTGTTTGTTATTTAAAATCGACCATTTCAGCGTTTGATATTATCAGATCACGAACATCATCATCGTTCAAATTAATCTTATAGATATTTCTTTGCGAAATCATATCGTTAGATGTACTGGTGAAAATAATCTCTGAACTGTTTGGTGAAAACATTGGATCAATATCAACAGTACCTATAGGTTTTAAGCTTACAAACGAAATGTCTTTATGCGTGTTGTTGTTAAAATCGTACATAAAAATGCGGGTATCTAATTGGCGGTACTGCCAGTCTTCGTTACCAGAAACATCGTGTGTGTAAAGCAGTCTTGTTCCGGTGGCATCAAAATCTAATCCGCCAACCGCACCGGCAATATTTTGTAAAATAGTTAGCAGAAGATTACCATTGGCATCTAAAATAATTATTTTTGCCTGATAACCATTGATGTTGTTTGTAACGATTGCAATTTTAGATCCATCGTTGCTCCATGCACATTTCGATATAAAATGACCGTCTGCAGTTTGATAAATCTGTGTTTGTCCGGTACCATTGCTGTTAATTCGGTACAACTTATCAAAACTCGGAAAAATAAACTCGCTTCCATCTGCTTTCCATGCATACGATAGTTGATCGCTTCGGAAACCATTCACAGGTGTCTGACTGATTTTTACTTCGTTCTGCCCATCTAAATCTGATGTAAAAAGATGCGTTTGCCCACTGTATGTTTGTAAATAAGCCAATTTGTTAGCTGTATTGTTTTTGCGCGGACGCCAGGTAGAATTACTTAACGAAGTTATGGTTATAAATTCGGTTAAATCGGTAGCCATAATATTGTAGCTACCCAAACCTTTACGAACGAAATGATAACGGTATTCCGGATTTTTACGAACAGTAAACTGAAAAGCTTCACTGTAAACATCATCGTTAATACTGTCTGATGCTACAATTTGCCAAGTGTAGGTTGTACCGAAATCCAAATCGGTCATGGTAATTTTTTTGGTTTTCAGGTTCGGAATTTCTACACGGTTATTGGTACGGTTGTTTGTAAAAATCAACTTGTAAATAAGCTCGTCTTTATCCGGATCTGTAGCATCCCATTCCAATTCTACATTGTTGGTTAAATTGGTAGCCAGATTGTTTGGCGCAACCAAAGTAGGAACGGTTGGTGGTGAATTCAAAGATTCATCGGTAACCATTTCAAAAACAATCTGCACTTTTTGTTCAAATTCAATAATGCTGACTGCCTGATATTCGGTAACGTATCCTTTCAATTCTGCCCGAACAGAAAAATCGCCCATTGGCATGGTTCCTAAAATTTCAAAATTACCCTTTTCATCAGTAAAAACCGTTGTCGTTGCAGGTGTTGTTGTAATTTTAACGTTAGCCAATGGTTCGTTCGATGCTTCTAAACGCACACTTCCGGTTAATGTTCCTTTTGCGTTCCCGTCTACAGTATCTTCGCTACAACTCACAAAAGCAAGTGAAAGCAAGGTTAGTATAAAAAAGTATAGTGATTTCATGTGTTAAGATATATTGTTGTTATTTACCCAGATAAACTTGTAAGCCAATGCCGTACTGTAAAAAATGATCGTCTCTTTTGCCCGATACCATATTGTCCCAATCGTCATCGATACCAATGTGGTATTTTGCAAACCCTCTGATACCAACGTTTTTGGCAACCAATAGTTCTAATCCGGCACCAATCTGCGTTTTAAACTGAATTTTTTTATCGGGTGTTTTTATGTCTTTTATCGATCCGATACCTGCCGAAAAATAAGGAGTGAAGTTATTAAACGGAAGCATTAAATATTCTAAATCGGCTTCGGCCGAAGTGAATTGCGATTTAAAGTATTTGGGCGATCCTAAATTTTGATATCCGTAAGATAAACTCAAATTAAAATAATCAGAAAACAAGTATTTAAAATTGGCAGTAGCACCTAATTCTTTAGCTATATCCGGATAATCGCCTCGTAAAGAATTCAATGTTAAAGATCCTCCTAATGAAAAAGTAGAACGTCTGTTATTGTCCCAAACACCTTTTCCGGCAACACGTTTATTACTTTCTGCAATTTCCTGATTGTATTCGTTAATCAATAAATCGACTTTGCTTTTATCTTCGTTTTTGGTATTCCAAACATTGTCTTTAATTCCTTCTAAAACCAATAAATATACGGCTTTGTTAATAGCTTCGGTAACCGCCATTTGCACCGGTTCGTTGTTGGTAATACCTACTTCGGCTTCCATCAATCGTTCAACATCAACATATCTAAACATACTGGCGTTTATAGATTGCGAAAGAATGGTTTTAGATGTGTAAACCGTTTTTAAGATTTTACCCGAATTGGTAGAAACGGCACGCAAATACACCGTAATACGGTCTTGTCTGTATTCGCTAGATCCGCCAACACCGAAATATCGAGCACCGGCACCGCCTGTAAGTATGTTGGTATCGTACGAAATTACACCACCTTCTAACAAAATTCCTGCAAATAGTAGTGGCGGAAGATTGTCTGTGCCCTGACCGTTTGAATATTCCTGACGGGTGGTTCTGATTATTTGTCGTTCGTTTAATAAATTTCCGATATTTTCACGTTCGATAGGAGCAAACCATTTACTGTCTTCTAACGATTTTATCAAAATGGTTGTTAAACCCTGTGGTACTGCGGTACTCCAATTGGCGCCCATGTTTGATGCTTTGTATTGCCCGGTTTGATCTCTGAACTTGTAAACCCCTACCACAATAGGATCTTGTGGAGCAGGTAGTTTTTTAAAATCTTTTTCAGACGCTGTTATTTCGCCAATCACAGAATGTTCTTCAATTCCCGTAGGTGGTGTAAAAAAGACGCCGCAACTTTGAAGAAATCCTAAAGAAATTAAAACAAGCAGACTGTTTATTTTAGATAGTTTCATGTTTTTTGTGTGCTTGTTTATAAGATAATTTCGGTTGTTTCGCCTGTTTTGTTATCAATAATTCTAATTACGGTCCCGGTTCTGGTTTCGTCTATAGAAATTATTAAATCGCCAATTTCAAAAGTACCTTCTTCCATATTTTCCAATTTGTCGCTGTCTGCAAACAAACCTCGTGAAAGTTGCGATAAAATCTGTCTTTTTACGGTTTCAGAGAAACTATCCAACAAACTGCTTTTTGAAGAGTTTTTATTGTCATCGAATTTATTCTGTGCATTTGCCGATGCTAATAAACCACTATAGTTTAGCGGGTTTCCGCCAAAGTTTGGGTTTACAGGTGTATATACCAATTGCTGTGCAAAACCAGTTGTGCCGGCAAAAAGTAGTATAAGTATGGTTGGTATAATAGTTTTCATTTTTGTAGCTGTTTAGTAAGTAAATTCATTTTTCAATTTTCCCCTGTGGTTAGCGTAACTAATTAGTCTTTGAAAGGTAGTAGCAACCTGCTCTTTGATAAACTCTTCGTCGGGATTTGTAAAAAATTCAATGATGAGGTCTTGATCTACCTTAACCTGCATAATGCTTGATAAGCCTCTGTGGGGTAATTCGGTAATGTTTATTATAAAATCGAATTTTGTTGGATATTGATTGTAGGTTGAATAAAAAAGATCGTAATAATCTCTGCCCATTTTGGTTTTAGAATCATCTACAACAATTCCTTTCATAATACTTAAAGATGATTCTTTAATTGGCCTTAATTCTTTGGTTGTTATTTGAATGGAATCTTTTGTAATCAATCGGTTTTCAACTTCATCACGAATAAATAAAATTGCTGTTACTTTTTGTTTTGATGTTTGGTTAACGGTTGTGGTTGATAAACTTTCAATTTGATTTGGCTCTAACGTAAATTTGCCTTTTTGCTGACTTACCGATAGGTTTTTATTGGCATCGGTTTTTTTGACAAGCAGCAAATAATCCAGTTCGTAATGATACACCCCTTTGTTTTGTACCGATGGATGAAAGGTTAAGGTGTTTTCTGATTGTACCACCTCGATTTTTGCCACAATTAAGCTGTCTCTGTTTTCCTGAGCCACAGAAACAATAGCAAAAAAGCAGAAAAACAATAGTATGATGGTAAATTTGTTCATTAGTAATTTCTAATAATTACGCTACGGTCGTTACCCTGCACATTAATACTCATGTTTTCCATAATGCTGTTATTACCGTAAATTTCAATGTAATTGTTAGCGCCTTCCATATTTATGTTCATGTTAGAAGGTTCTAATTTTGATGTTTCGGTATAATACAAAAGCTGGTGGTCACCTGTTTGGTTAACCTGCATTTGCTGGGCTTCAACAGTAACCTCATTATAATTTCCGGTTTGTACTATGTAAGTACCCTGTGTATTATTTAATGCGTTAAGCATTAAAGTTTCAGGGTGTACTTTTGGCAGGTCTTTGCTATCTATTAAAGAATTATTTTTTTGTTGCGCACTTAAGTTCATTAAGCCGAAAAATGATAAAATGATTGTAGCTGTATTTTTCATAATTAAATGATATTAAGTTTGCCATACTATTTATTATTAAAAAAACTGCCTTAATAAAGTTTCATATAATCACACAAAAAATTATTAAGAACAGTTTTTTTTACAATTAAACAATAATATCTTTTAAATGATATTAGTTAGATTGTGTTACAGTTAAAGTATTACCTGTACCAGACTGCATACCTGTGTGCATGTGGCTTTCGCCAGTTTGCATGATAGTTGCAGTATGATCATAACCAGTTTGTGTATTCATTGCAGTGTTAAGATCACCGTTTTGAGTAACACTTATTGCGTTATCCCAAGCAATTAACCCATTTTGCGCAGAAGTAGCTGTATTGCCATTACCTGTTTGCGTAATTGTAATTTCGTTACCAATTGCACCTAACCAAGCAGCTTGTGTAGTTGTAGCATTATTTGAATCACCAACTTGAGAAATATTTGATAAGTTTGACCAACCTACTTGCTCAACATCAGCAGTGTTTAAATTACCTTCTTGCCAAACAATAGCTTCATTATCATTAAATGTTTGTGATATATTTGCTATGTTGTCATCACCATGTTGCGTTACAATAGCACTGTTGTCATCACCATCTTGGGTTATGTCTGCAAGGTTTCTATCTCCGTTTGCACCAGGAGTACCTACAATACCTCTTGTAACAGACGCAAAGTTAGCATCACCATCTTGGTCAATGTAAGTTTCGTTGTCTTGACCAACAGTAGATTCTAAAGCTTGGTTGTCATCTCCTACCTGCGCAACAATAGTTTGGTTAGAAGAACCAAGTTGATAAGTGTTAGCATCGTTTCCATCGCCAATCTGAGAAACATTAGAACTGTTTCCAGATCCATTTTGTCTGATTAAGATATCGTTATCATCACCTAATTGTGAAGCTGAAGCAACATGTGAACCAGCACCAACCTGTCTTACAGAAATCCAGTTATCATCACCAGTTTGTGAGTTGGTAGATAAGTTGTCATCTCCATTCAATTGTCTAACTTGAGCTTCATTACGCATACCATTTTGGGTAATTAAAGATTCGTTGTTATCACCGTTATCTTGTATAACTAAAGCATCGTTTTCATCTTGTAATTGCGCAATCATTGAAGCATTCCCATCTCCTTCTTGTGTAACTGATGAAGTGTTATCGTTACCCGTTTGGTCAACATCGCTTGTGTTACCAGCCCCATCTTGTGAGATAGAAGCTAAATTACCATCGCCTAAAGACATTACATCGCTTAAGTTATCAGATCCGCTTTGGTCAACAATTGCATCATTGCCATCGCCTATTTGATCTACTAAACTATTTTGTTCAGAGCCAGATTGTGTAACTGTAGCAATATTTTCGTTACCTGTTTGATCAATCGTACTACCACTTTCACTACCTGTTTGATCAACTGTAGCAACGTTTAAGTCCCCGTCTTGAGAAACCCAGCTATCATGTAAATTACCACCTTGTGTAATTGTTGCGCTGTTATCATCTCCTACTTGATCTAAATCACTAAATTGATTTCCTGTAAAGAAGCCACCAGATTGTGAAACAGTTCCTGTATTGCGATCACCTGTTTGATCTATAAAACTGTCGCTTGAATTGTTTGTTTGTGTTGTAGAAGCCGTGTTTTCTACACCTATTTGCATTACAGTAGATTCGTTAGAATTACCAGACTGCATTAAAGTGTTGTCATTTCCACTACCAGTTTGTGTAGTTGTTCCAATTTGATTGATTCCACTCTGCGTAGAATTATCAACGTTTGATTGTGCCATAGCCGAAGCTGTTGCTAAAAATGCTACTGAAGCACTTAATACTAATTTTTTCATGATGTAAATAATTAAATGTTGTTATCCAAAATTAGAATCTTTACAAAATGTAATCAATCGCCATTTATGAGCATTTTTATAAAATACTCATAAACCGTGATAATTGTTGTGAAACCTTATGAAATCAACTCTCGTAATTTTTTTAAATTTTGATTACAATAAATTCTATAAATTCCTACAGAAAAGTTGCACATCGGTCTGTGAATCTTTATTTATTTTGATTCGTTATAAAAAAAAGTTGAAGTTGTTGCAGAAAAAAAAGTTGTAAGGCTGAGAATACACAAAACAGATAAAATGCTGTGTTTTATTAATCCACATTATCTACCAAAAGCTGTTTTAGATCCGTTTTGAAGATTACTGATTCATACAATTTTTATAGTAGATAAAAAGGGCTGTTTCTTTAATACGCTAATTTATTTTTGAATTTTTCCCGTTATAGAACAAATTCTACAACGCTATAAAACAAGTGCTATAAACAAGCGGTGATGTTTATGGTAATTTTGACTTGTAAATGTAACAGATGTAAAACAGTATAGGGCAAAAAGCTGTTTTAATGAAACTATTACATTTTAAAATGTTAGGGAATTGAAAAAAGACTGAATGGTTATTGTTCTTAAAACAAAAGCGGAAATAGTTTAACTATGCTCCGCTTTTGTCTTTATATCTCTTAAGTAATTCTGCAAAAACCAATTTCAGGTATCCATTGTTTTCTGTTGTAAAAGGTACGGTGGCTTCCTGTATTAATTGCTGTACCGTAAGCTGTTGTACACTCGTTTCCTCCTTTTTTGGTACCGCTACATCGGGATACCTTTCGTGCAACAGTTTATCAAGTTCGGTAACAGCTTTTAAATGAATGCGGTTGTTGCTGTTAAACTCAAAAAGCAAAGTGCTGTAAATGTAATCGTAATCTATATATTCCTGCTGGATATTTTGCAGGTTTAACGGAACAATGGCATCATCTACATCAAAAGACTGTCGGGTTGCCACATTTACGTTGCCTATGTTGTTAATCTGGTTTTTATGTTGGGAGTGCATGGTTTTTAAGGCATCGGTAAACTGTTGCTTGGTCCATTCGCCATTTTTTACCTTATGACGGTAGCCTTTCACCAGTTCTTCAAATCCCAGTTTTATCAAGTCTTTTTCAATGCTGCTTTTAAAAAACGAAAACATAATTTATTTTTTTTGATGATAAGTCTTAATTGCGATGTTGAATTCTTTTAGTGAATCGAACAAAAAATCGAGAACAAATCCCGATTATTTTTTACCTGTATGAAATCTGCGAATCTCTTTTAATAATTCAGACGAATAGACAAAATCTACAATATCCTCGTTATCGGTTTTCATAATTTCTTCGCTGTTTCCTTCCCAAACCAGTTTGCCGTCTTTTAAAAAGCAGATATGTTCGCCAATCTGTAAAACCGAGTTCATATCGTGCGTGTTTATAACTGTTGTGATGTTGTATTCGTGGGTAATTTCCTGTATTAACTCGTCTATTACGATAGATGTTTTAGGATCTAATCCTGAATTTGGTTCATCGCAAAACAAATATTTAGGATTGTTTACAATGGCGCGCGCAATAGCAACACGCTTTTGCATACCACCCGAAATTTCCGAAGGCATTTTTTTATTGGCATCAATCAGTTTTACACGATCAATCACCTCCTGTACGCGATCGCGTATTTCGGCGTTTGATTTTCTTGTGAACATTTTTAACGGAAACCCAATATTTTCTTCCACGGTCATAGAATCAAACAAGGCACTGCCTTGAAAAACCATTCCCATTTCGGTTCTAAGGTTTCGTTTTTCATTCGGATCCAAGGTAGCAAAGTCCCTGCCATCAAATAAAATTTGTCCGCTATCGGGAATATGAACCCCCAAAAGCGTTTTCAGCATAACGGTTTTACCAGATCCCGACTGACCGATAATCAGATTGGTTTTTCCGGCTTCATAAGTTGTGGTAATTCCTTTTAACACCTCTTTTTCGTCGAACGATTTTTTTAAATCTTTAACTTCTATCATTAGGCTAGTAACATTTGGGTTAAAATATAGTTGCAGATAATAATGGAAATAGAGGTCCAGACAAATGATTTTGTAGAAGCCTTACCAACTTCAAGCGCACCACCATCCATATAATAGCCGTAGAACGATGGTACTGTTGCCAGTATAAATCCAAAAACGGCCGTTTTAATAAAAGCATACACTATGTGGAACGGGGTAAAATCGTCTTGTAAACCTTTAATGAATTCTTCCGGAGCCAGATAACCACCTAACGACCCGGCAAAGTATCCGCCAAAAATACCAATAAACATACTAAGCGCAATAACAAAAGGGTAGGTGATAGAAGCAATAAGCTTTGGAAAAACCAGATAGTTCAACGGATTAATCCCCATAACCTCTAAAGCATCAACTTGTTCGGTAACACGCATGGTACCTATGCTCGATGTGATATACGAACCCATTCTGCCCGCCATGATAATTGATACAAACGTAGGCGAGAACTCTAAAATAATAGACTGTCTGGCGGTAAAACCAATTAAATATTTAGGAATAATAGGGTTGTTCAGGTTTAAGGCAGTCTGTATGGTAACAACCGCACCAATAAAAAACGATAAAAAGGCTACAATACCCAGTGAACCAATAATCAGTTCATCGATCTCTTTAAAGATCAGGTTTCTCATGATACGCCATTTTGTTGGTCTGCGGAAAATTTCGCCCAGCATAATGAAATATCTGCCAATGTTGGCTAACATTTTAATCATAACACATTTTTAATCTGCTAATTTACCAAATAAAATTATTTAGTTACTAAAAATAAAACGATATCGTTTTAAAAAATGTATTTTTGACTTGCTGTAACCACAACTATTTATGAAGCAAATCTGTATAATTGTCCCCGTTTACAACGAAGAAGCAAGCATTGGTGATTTTTTTAATGCGTTCTTAAAATTCAGACACACCCTGACAGAAAAAGGCTATGATGCACACGTACTGTTTGTAGACGATGGAAGCAAAGACCGTACACCGGTAATGCTGCACCAATTAATCAAAGAAAACAGTTGCTGCAAGGCATTGGTGTTTTCGAGAAATTTTGGTAAAGAAGCCGCTTTGTTTGCAGGATTGGAACATGCCGAGGGCGAATTGATGATTCCTATGGATGTAGATCTGCAAGATCCGTTCGAGCTGATTTTCGAAATGATCACCGCTTACGAAAAAGGAGCCGATGTTGTTTTGGCACGCAGAGCTAACAGAGGAAGTGATACTTTTATAAAAAGATTTTCGGCACAGTGGTTTTACAGGTTGAACAATAAAATGTCGACCTTAAAGCTGGAAGAAAATGTAGGCGATTTCAGGTTGATGACCCGCCAGGTTGTAAACGAAATTATCCGTTTGCAGGAAAACCAGCTGTTTATGAAAGGATTGATGAGCTGGGTTGGTTTTGAAACAGCGGTAATCAGTTACACCCGTCCAAGCCGTAAAGAAGGCGAAACCAAGTTCAACTATATTAAGTTATGGAATTTGGCAGTACAGGGAATTACATCGTTTTCTACATTGCCCTTAAAAGTATGGACGTATTTTGGAAGCATCATTGCATTAATATCATTCTTATACGGATTAAAAATCATTATTGAAAAAATCTTCTTCGGAATAAATGCATCGGGTTACGCATCGTTAATGGTAGCCATACTCTTTTTTGGCGGAGTGCAGCTTATAGGTATTGGCGTTTTAGGTGAATATTTGGGCAGAACCTATTTAGAAAGCAAGCGCAGACCACGTTATATTATAAAAAATAAATCGGAATGAAGATTAAAGAATTAGCTCCTTTATTTGAAGATAAAAAATCACTTTACATCACGTTGATTTTATCGGTGGTTTATATAATTCCCCTTGTAATAGCCGACTATGATTATTTAGATGATTATGGAAGGAATTTGTACGGATACGGTTGGCAGCACGATGGAAGGTTTATCGCTACGCTTTTTGCTAAACTATGGTCACTGAATAGTGCTAATTTTTCGATTTTCCCGTTTTCTACAATTTTAAGTGCTTTAATTCTTGGTTTTACGGGGTATTTACTTACACATTTATTCGATATAGAGAAAGATAGAACCATTAAATGGTCGTCGTTATTAATTTTAACAATGCCTACTTTTTTAGGAAACCTAGTATTTAAGTTTGATTGCTTGCCAATGTCGTTATCATTATTGGTAATTGTTTTTCCTTTTTTATTTTACAAATCAACTTTAAAATTCTTTATTTTCTCTATATTAGGCATTTTTATATCATTAGGGTTATATCAAAGTAGTGCCACGTGCTATTTTATTGTGGGTTCATTATTTTTAATTCAAGCTTTATTAGATACAAATTGGAAATTGTTGTTTAGTCGTTTTTTTTTCTTTATAGCAAGCTTTTTAATCGCCTTTTTAGGTTATATAACCATTGTTAAAGTGGGAGATTTACCTGTGTCAAACAGAACAGAAACCATTTTAGGGACAGAACATTTTTTTGATTTATTAATAGCTAATAACCAAATTTTTCTGCAACGCTTAGATTTATTACTGTTTTCGGGTAATTATTATTATATCGTTATCTTTTTTATACTTGTTAGCTTTATGGGCATTTTAAGCTATGTATATTATAATGAGAAAAAAATAAAGAAAATAATTGTACTACCACTTGTAATTTTAATTTTAGTAATTAATGTTTGGTTCATATCAAGCATAAATATTATTCTAAAAGAATCTTATTGGGATTTGCGAACTTTTTGCGGTTTAGGTTTTTTGCTTATTAATATTTCTTTTTTTCAAAATTATTTAAAAGGTTATTTTGTATATTTAAGTAGCTTTGCAAGCTTTTTAGTTATAGCATTTTCATTTATACTAATGGCACAGTTTGGAAGGATACTTACAAATCAAAACCAGTTTCAACAAGCAGTTGTACACGATTTAACCCCTCATTTTCAAGATGGCTCGATAAAAAAAATCGGTTTTATAGGCACTCTACCGATAGCTCCTAAAAACCAATTTGTGTATTATAAGTTTCCTTTATTTACTAATTTATTAGGAAGCCCTATTGGGCAATTTTCTGCATGGACTAAAGATGCATTAAACATAAACGGAATGCTTACAAATGTTGAGGTTGTTTCTTCTGATGATTTTGTTTGTAAAGGCGAATTAATTGAAGCCACACGATATTATCACGTTAGAAAAGTTGATAACGAAACTTTAGTTATAGACTTTAATAAAAATGCTTGTAATTAAACCAATTGTTCTTTCATCTTCTTCCAACGGTAGTTCCGTATAAATTTTGCTTGTTCTTTTGTAACCAGCAAAGGTGTTTTATTGATTTTTGCTTTAAAATATCCTTTTAAATAATCCATAAAAAGCAATGGTTTTTGCTTGCGTAAAGCCAGTTTTAAGCTGGCAATAGTTGTGATCCAAAAACCGTAACCCAACCTGTAAAAAGCTTCGCCTTGTTTATATCGCGCCGATTGATCGTAGGTAGCACCGGTTGGTTTTAAGTGTTTTACCTTTAAATCTTCTAAAGTAACAATCTGCCAATTATAAAAACGGCACAACAATTCATCAACCGTATCCCAACCCATAGCCGGTTTTAAACCGCCAATTTCTAAAAAACAAGCTTTGCGATACGCCTTAAAAGCACCGCGAATATGGTCTTTATTGGTTAAGCTTTCTAAAATCCATTCGTTGTTTTTTTCGATATAGGCAAAACCGCCCACCATTCCAATTTTGGGGTCTTTATTAAATGTTTCGATAATTCGCTCAAAATAATTATCGGGAAGCATCAAATCGGCATCTAATTTCACAATAATATCAAACGAATCGTCCAGTGTTTCAAAACCTTTGTTAAAAGCCCGGACAACCTTGCTTCCTGGTAAATGTTTGTTTTCAGACGCATTAAAAACCTGCGAAATATTTGCGTATTTCTTTTCAAAATCTTCAATAATAGCAGCAGTTCCATCGGTAGAATTATCGTTAACCACCACAATTTTATCGGGTACAACGGTTTGCTGCACCAGCGAATGTAATGTTTGGGCAATAAATGCTTCTTCGTTATAAGTGGGTATTACGCAATAAACCTTCATGCTACATTTTTTCTGCTAAAATCATATAATAACGCGGAGTGAACTTTCGCAAGAATGGTCGAATACCTATTTTATTCACAGCATGCGCCCATTTTTTCCGGGCTGTAATTTTATAGCCGCATTTTTCAAGCAGCCAATCCAACTGCCAATCTTCAAACTCGTGATAATGTCTGTCCCAAGCATCTGTTTTACTGCGATACGCCGGCGAAAACCACAAACGCAACGGAACCGAAATAACAATTTTCTTAGCCTTACAATTCTTTAAAACGGTATATGGATTCAACAAATGTTCAAAAATTTCAAAAGCAGTCAACACATCATAATTTGATTGTTTCAATGCTTCTTGATTGTCGTCTAAATCTTCTCCGTTGGTATTTTGTACGTTAAATCCATCTTCCTTCATCAAAACAGACAACGGATTTTCTACACCCAAATCTAAAATTTTTGCATCTTTAGAAATGTGTTCATGCAAAAAATCCATAGTAATTTTAAAACGTTGTTTCGGATAAGTTTTTTCGTACATAAATAGAAAATTGTGATTGGTAAAAGTAATTAAAATCAATTTAAAGATTAACGATTATATTTGTAAAAAATGTAAAATGGATACCAAGTTTTCTAGCAAACAGGCTTTGTGGTTTACGCTGATCAATTATTTCGGCGTACTCATTGGCACGGTGTCTACACTTTTCATCTATCCGTACAATTTGGAATTGTTTGGAATCATTGGCTATATCGATGGTTTTGCACAGATTCTTTACCCCGTTATGGTTTTAGGCGCATCAACAGCATTATTGAATTTTCAACCCAAACTGAACGATTTATTACAGCGAAAGTTGTTTTCGTACAGCATGATTTCTATTGTTTGGATGGTTTTTCTTTGCGCCATTGGTGTGAGTGTTATGTATTGGTTCTCTAGATTAGAGAACAAACAATATTTCATCTACGGATTTTTTATAGCGATCTGTCTGGCGTATGTGGATCTGTTTAAACGACAGGCAACCAATCTGCAAAAGCTTTCTGTGCCTACTTTTTACGAAAAAATCATTCCTAAAATCACTTTGCCGCTCGCTTTTGTATTGATTTTATATTACGGTTTCAGCCAAGCGCAAGGATTGATCTTTTACACCGTTTCGTTTGCGATGATGTTGCTGGCTACCGGATTTTATTTGTTCAAATATTTTAAACCGGTATATACCTTAAACTATAAAGATCTTTTTCAAGAAATCCCCAAAAAACAGTATTACCAATACAGCCTGTATGCTTTTTCGGCAAGTTTAGGATCTTTTTTCGCCTTTAGAATAGATTCTCTTATGATACCTGAATTTATTTCAAACGCCGCCAATGGAGATTTTAAATTAGGAGTAAATTTGGCAAACGCCTTAATGATTCCTGCTGCCGGCGTATTTGCATTGTACAGTCCGTTAATATCAGAATCTTTAAAGAAAAATGATTTGTCCGTTTTAAAGATCAAATATGCCGATGTTGCCAAAAACCTGTTTTTCATAGGAATTCTACTGTACGGCTGCGTACTTTTAGGAATGAAAGATTTTTTTGAGATCTTACCAACTGCCGATAAATTATTGCCGGTTTTACCCGTATTGTATATTTTAGGAGGCAATGTAGTACTGAACATGGCAACCGGTTTTAATACCGAAATTATTGCCTACTCAAAATTTTACCGCTTTAATCTAATCGCGATAGTAGTACTTGCCGTTTTAAACGTGGGTTTAAACTACTACGTTTTAACGCAGACTAATTTCGGAATCATCGGCGTTGCATGGGCATCGTTTTTTGCCATGATGGTTTTTAACCTTACCAAACTGTGGTTCATATACCGCAAGTTTAATATACTACCTATAAACACCAATTACATAAAAACCATAGCAAGCAGTCTGGTTTTGCTGGCAATTGCTTTTGTTTTGCCTTTAAACGTTTTTGGAATGTTCGATTTTATCGTTCGTTGCAGTTTCTTCGTAGGCAGCTTTATGTTGTTAATCTACAAAACCGGCTGGGTACAAGAGTTTAATAATAATGTGCAAAAAGTACTTAAGTTGGTTGTACGAAAGTAAGAAGTTTCTTTGTTTAGGCTGCACTATTTGTTTAACATGAGTTTACTATGCTTTAACCGCGGGGTTGATGCGGCATTGATGCGGCATTGTATATTTCAAAAACAGGGAAATGTAGAATGAGAACGACCACAAGATAAAGGTATTAATTTTTTTTGAATTGGTTGGATAGGTAAAAAAAATCAAACTGTAAATTGACTAAGACTATTGATTTTTTCAACAGTAAGCAACAAGTTTTAGATGAAGATTACCCTACCATCAAAAGGTTGTCTGTGAATTTCAAAGGTATCATCTTTAGCTTTGGTAACCACGTTGATTTCTTCGAATATAACATGGGATTGTAATGCTTCAATTCTGAACTTCTGATGCTGTGCATTCTCGCATTTCATTGTAAATACAAAACCTGTAAAGGTTTCTTTAAAATCGTGTTCTTTAAATACTAAGGTTTCCATTTTCTTGTTTTTAAATTGATTCCTTCAAACTTTAGTTTTTTAAGTTTTAAAATAATCTTATTGTTAGCGCTGCTTTCAATTGTTTGTTTATTGTTATTGGCGTCATCAACAGCAATATAAGGCTCATGAAATAAATCAAAAGAATATATTCCAGCATCGAAAATAGTTTTTGTTGGTTCGTAAGCAACTTCGCAATCTTGTTTTAGAGCATTTCCTATACTGAATATAATTCCTTTCTGTATCTGATTTTTCCCTTCGTGCGAAAGTTCTAGTGCATTTAGATCAAAAATTTCTAAAGCAACAAAGAGATAATAAATGAAGAAAAGCCGTTTAAATGATTTTTAAACAGCTTTTATATTTGGTTCTATTTGTCAAAATAAAATACATTTCATTTTAAAATTGTGCACATTTCATTTTTGTATATAAAAGATTACGACTAGGATTAATTTAAATCAACCGATTTTCGGTGGCTATTTTAACCAATTCTATCATATTTTTAGCTTTAAACTTTTGCAATAAATTTCTGCGGTGGGTTTCTACTGTTATCACCGAAATAAATAATTGTTCGGCTATTTCAGCGGATGTACTTCCTTTGGCAATTGCTTGAAGAATCTGTTTTTCTCTTTTGGTGAGTCTAGGAAGTTCGAAATTTGTAACTTTGGTGCGTAACATAATTTCTTGTATTTCTTTGCTTAAAGCCAAATCGCCGTTCATTGCTTTTGCTATACATTGAATTATTTCCTGCGCGTCGGCATTTTTCAAAATGTAGCCGTTCCCTCCATTTTCTAAAAAGCGAAAAATAATGCTTCGTTCGGCTTGGTTGCTTAGTGCAATTATGATAGCCTTGGGTACCTTTTGTTTAATTATTTTACAAACATCCAATCCGTTTCCATCGCTCAATACAATATCCAGTAAAACAACATCTATTTTATTTTCCTGAATAAAATCAATGACGGCTGCACCTTTGGTAAAGGAAAAAACATGAAATTTCGTATTTTTTTCCAAAAGTGATTTTAATCCTTCTAAAATCATCGGGTGGTCATCAACTATGGCGAGATTTATTTTATTTTTATCATACATAGCATTCTACATTTATGGTAGTTCCTTCTCCTTTCTTTGAATTTATCTCTACGGTTCCGTTAATTAGCTGTACTCTGTTTTGTATATTTTTTAAACCTAATCCATATACGATTTCAGACTTATCAAATCCTATTCCGTCATCTTCAATGGTTAAATTCAGTAGATTGTTATTCTGGCTGATTTGTACAATCACATTGTTTGCCTGAGCGTATTTGATTATGTTACTTATACTTTCTTGTGCGATACGATACAAGGCCATTTGCGTTTTAAATGGAATGTTTTCCGACAAATTAAAGGTTTCGAACTGAATATTAAAATGTTTTTGAGTCATCGTTTCACACAATTCTTTAACCGCCGTTTCCAGACCAAGATTTTTTAGCGTTTCCGGCATCAGGTTTCTAGATATACGTCGCATTTCGGCAATAGATTTATCTAATTTTTCAATTATATTTTCTTTACTGAATGAATCATTCGCCGAAATAGTCATACGTATGTTCGCCAACATACCACCAATACTATCGTGTAAATCTTGAGCAATTCGTTGACGTTCTTGCTCTTCACCCTTTAATATCGCTTCTGTTGCTTGGTATTTACGTTGGTTTTCTACATGAAGTAAATCCTGCTGATAACTCATGCTGATTTGTTTGTTTAATTTTTGTTGTTTTTTGTAATTGATAAAAATTAAAAAAGCAATAATCAAGCTTAGTATCAGTGCAATGACTAAAATAATAATACGTAGATTTTTATTTTTAGTCAATAATTCATTTGCTTTTTTCTCTTTTTCTAAATCGTTTATTTTTTGTTGTTTATCAGCAGTTTGATGCGAAATTTCCAGTTCGTTCATTTTTTCTAACAATTTATTTTGCTGCAAACTATCGCCTAATTCACTTGCTTTTTTCATCCATTGATAGGCCTCTTTGTGTTCGCCTAAAATGTCGTTAACCGTTGCCAATTGTACGTAAGTTATCTTGCGATTAACTGCTTCTTTATTCAATATTTTTTCGGATAAAATATACTCTAACTGTGCTTTTGCTTTACGATAATCTTTCTGCATCAAGTATACATTATACATTCTAAAATACAATAGATGCAACAGTTTGATTTGATTAGCCTCTTTGGCTAGTCTAGCTCCTTTGCTTAGACTTGTTAATGCGCTGTCATAATCCTGAATGGTCGTATAATACATTGCTTCCTGATAATAGTAATTTGGATAGTTTTTTGATTCGGATAAAGGAGTGATAATTTCTTTTGCCTTATCTAAATATATCTTAGCCGATTTACTATCGGATTTGTAACAATAATTGCTCACCAAATTAAAGTAAGTGATTAGGTGTACGGTGTTCTTTTTCTTTATTTTATCAATTTGTACCAAAGCTTTATTGTGATACTCTTCGGCGGTGTCAAGTTGACCTACAGACATGAATGTAAGTCCAAGTTGGGTGAGGTTGTAGGCTAATAATTCGGTGTTTTTACTTTTTTCACACAACGGAATACAATATTCAGTAAGTGTTTTAACCATATAATCATACCCTTTTTCTTCAACTTGTATGTAGGCATAATTATACCATGCCTTAATCAATAAAGCGGTATTATTAGTGTTTTTTTGAAGCCCTTTTATAGCTTGCTCGTAATACAATTTTGCTTGTAATTTATTGTTTTGGTTAGCATAAAAGACTCCTTGGTAATATTCTAAAACCCCTTTGGGTAATATGTTTTTTTGAGAATATGATATTACTTCATTAAGTGCTTGTTCGCTTTTAAAACGATCTGTTTGAGCCCAATATTCAGATAATAATAGTTTATTAATTAAACGTAAACTATCATTTTTTGCATTTTGAATGTTATTGTTGATTTGTTTTAAATAAGCAATTTCATCTAATGGAGCCAGTTGTTGGGCTTGCAATATATTGTTAAAAAACAGCGTAACTATTATAATCAGAAGACTCTTAAGCATTACAAAAATAATTAGGCCACAAATATCCAAATAAAAGAACTGTTATTTTCTGTTTTCAAGAAAAATCATGGTAAACCATTAAAAAGAATATCATTGTTTTAGATGATTGTCTTGATTCTGCATTTTACAGAGATTTGTTTTCATAATAAAATTGAAATAATCATGAAAAAAGTAAGCGTAAAAATTGCAATATTAGCACTTACATCGGTCTTAACTTTGGGAACATTCACAACAAGTTGTAGTAAAGATGATGACAATGGGAGTGAACAACCAGTACAAGGTACTATTGATGCTGCTGTTGGAACGTACAAAGGAAAATTATATACACCGCCTTCTAATCCTGATGATGTGTATGAATGGTACGATGCTATTGTTATCGTTACAAAAGAAGGAAGTAATAAATTAAAAGTTACCGCAAAATCAGGCGAAGAATATTCGTATGTAACACCTAAAACTTTCACTGTTGAAACTTGTGCTTGTTTTGGTGAAAATACACAAGATATTGTTTCCCTAACAGGTAGTTTAGAAGGCATTTTTCATTTTTATGGCTCTAATAAAAACATTAATGTTACTGCAGATGAACAATCCGAAACAGATGTTTATTTTCGTTTTGAAGGCGCAAAACAATAAAATCAGGTTCTGATTTAAATTATTATCTTTAGCCTATCAAAACCAAGTAATAGTATAATGAGAAAATTTCACCCATTTTTTTCCATCGGAACAGTAGGAATGATTGTAATAGCCTGCCTTCATTTATTTTTAGCATTAGGTCTGTCATTGATCTCGATTCACGCTGTTTTTTTTACTCTTTATCCAATATTCTTGGCTTTTTTGATATTAGGAGTTATCCTCACCGTTAAAAAACAAAAGACTTGTGTATAATAAAACTGAGTATATTAAAATGAAAAAAACAGTCCTTATTCTTGGATTATCAGCATTGATTATCTCTTGTAATCAAGTAAACAAACAGCAAGAAAATAACGAATCTAATGCCGTAGAAACTTCTGTCGAAGCAAACGAAGGCAAAACAGAAGAAGCTAATTCTTCGGCTGAATTCAATATAGAAGATATCGCTTTCTCTACTACCGATATTGGCGATTTTCCTTTTATTAATTTACCTAAAGGGTTAGAAGCTCGAAAAGGTGCCATACAAAAAAACTTTGATGTTTGTTTCTTTCCTATAAATGGTGTAATGACACCTTTTGAAGGTAAATTGTATAAAGCAAATGTTACTGCAGTTCAAGGCGAAGAATATTCGCAACGCTACTTTGAGAAAAGCATGGAGGATTATTTGCTTTCCGTCGGAGCGGTTAAGGTTTTTGATGGCGAAATCACCAAAGAAGAATTCGAACGTTATAACAAACAAGACCCTAATAAAGGTGGTTCGGGAGATATGGGATATTGGAATCAAAATATGAAGTTTTATGTTATTCGTTCCCAAGAAAAAGGAAACATTTATATTCAATTCACTTCCAATAATGCGGGAGGAACATTAAATGTATTACAAGAAGAAGCTTTTCAACAAACCATTACTAAAGTAACGGCTGATGATATTGCAAAAGATTTGACCGAAAAAGGGAAGTCGATTTTATATATCAATTTTGATGTAGATAAAGCAAATATCACAACCGAAGGAAAAGAAGTGGTAACGCAAATTGCAGAAGCATTGCAAAACGATAAAAGTCTGAAAATTGCTATTGAAGGGCATACCGACAATACAGGCGATGCGTCACACAATAAAAAATTATCGAATGAACGTGCAAATGCTGTAATGAATGATCTTATCTCCAACGGAATTGACAAATCTCGAGTAACCGCAAAAGGTTTTGGTGCTGAAAAGCCTTTATTTACAAACGATTCTGAGCAAAAAAAGGCTAAAAATCGTCGAGTAGAATTAGTAAAAACAAATTAAAATAAGTAATTTTTAGTTCAATGGGCTTTCATCTCGTGTCGTAGTAAGATTACACGATGCGAAGCCCAATGAGCAAATCTAAAGCTTATTTAAAGTGTGTAATAATTTTGTTTAGAACAAGTTCAAAGCAAGAAATCGCCCGAAGTTATTTTACTAATTTTCCTCGGTCTGTTAAGTGTAGAACACCATAAAAAGGGGTTTCAAAATACTGTTTATCTAAAAGTTCCATAATCTGCAAATTTTCATCTTTTTCTGCATTGGGCTTGTAATACAATCCACTTCGGTGGATGGATAACAACTCACATTGTTTGGTAATATTCAGCATTTTGTTGTCTTTGTCTATCCGTTCCCGCCGTTCTTGCAAAGGCATCATCGCAAGTTTTTTTTTAAGAACTCAATCTCTACTTTTTGCTGACCGATTGTGGCGTAAAGTTTCTCGGTGTCGATTTGTTTTTCTTTTTCATTTAAAGTTTCTGCCTGAAAAACGTTCTCAAAATTGCTCAAAGCTTGAGATTTCCAAAGACTGATTTGAGAGGGTTGCAATTCGTACTTCTTAGCGAGTTGTTCTATGGTGGTGCGTTCTTTCAGTGCTTCCAAAACCACTTTTGATTTAAACTCCTTACTAAATTTTCTTCTTGTTGACATAAATTATTTGATTTTAAAATTAATCTTTTTTTGTTAATTTCATATCTTAAATTGCTGTCTTAATTTTGGGGAGTATTATAGATTTTTAAAAGTATGTGATGTACTATCCAAACGGATAGCAAATATACTTTTAGATTGATTATCTTTAGTTCACAATAGTAGTTTTTGTATATTTGTACTACAATAGTAGTATTTATTCTTGTTAATACTACTTAAATACTACCATGATGTTATTTATATCGTTGTCAAAAGTACAGAGAAAAATCGTTGAAAGCACCCGTGCCCGACGATTACAAATGGAACTGACTCAGGAAGGTTTGTCGGAGAGAGCTGGTGTCCCATTATCAACATTGCGAAAATTTGAACAAAAGGGAGTAATTTCTTTGGATTCATTTTTAAAAATACTTTCGGTTGTTGGTGGTTTAGAAGAGATAGTTGATGCTTTAAAACCCAAAGAGCAACATTTTAAATCTATTGACGAAGTATTAAAATCAGAGGAAAAACCAACTAGAAAACGAGGAAGCAGAAAATGAAAACAGCTGTTAAAGAAATAAAAGTAGGTTTGAATTTCGGCTCTGGAATTCAACCCGTTGGGCGTTTGGCTATTCGTAATACCATGATCTATTTTGAATATGATGAAGCTTTTTTGCATAGCAATTTAGAAATTTCTCCTATAAAACTTCCTTTGCAACGTGGTGTGATAGAACTTCCCCAAATTCCTTTTGAGGGTTTAGCTGGAGTTTTCAACGATAGTTTACCAGATGGTTGGGGAAGGTTACTTTTTGATCGTTTACTTCGTTCGGAAGGTTTTTCTGCGACAGATATATCTCCACTTGATCGTTTAGCGCATGTTGGATTAAATGGTTTAGGTGCTTTAGTTTATGAACCTGATCAAAGCCTTAATAGAAACGATGAAATGATTGATTTGGATTTACTGGCTACGCACACCCAGGAAGTTTTGAAGGGTGAATCGGAAGAAGTAATTGCAGAACTTTTAGTCTTGAACGGATCTTCTGCCGGAGCGCGACCAAAAGCATTGATTGGTATTGATTCTGAAAAAAAAAACATAATACATGGAACAGATCAGTTAAGCAATGGTTTTGAACACTGGATGGTAAAATTTCCAAATTCGCAAGATGGAACTGATGCCGGCGCAATAGAATATGTTTACGCATTAATGGCGTTAGATGCCGGAATTGAAATACCAACTATTCATTTGTTTTCTTCCCAAAAGGGAAATGGCTATTTTGCTGTAAAACGTTTTGACAGAAATGGAAACAAACGCCTGCACATGCATACGGTTAGCGGTTTGATTCATAATAATTTTAGATTTCCGTCTCTTGACTATGAAGATTTATTGGCATTGACAGGTGTATTAACGAAAGATATTCGAGAAGTAGAAAATATGTTTCGATTAGCGGTTTTTAATGTCATGGCACACAATAGAGACGATCACTCAAAAAATTTTACATTTCTGATGAATGAATTTGGCGAATGGAAATTATCACCTGCTTACGACCTTACTTTTTCCAACGGTCCAGGAGGGGAGCAAAGTACAATGGTTATGGGAGAAGGACGAAATATAAGTATTAGGCATCTTACTAAACTAGGTTTAGAAGCGAAGTTGTCAAAAGAATTTGTAGAAAATGTTATTGAGCAAACTCGTTCTGCACTTGCAAAGTGGATGAGGTTGTCTAAAGAATTTGAAATCAGTAAGTCTAACATGAAACTAATTCAGAAGGCAATTACAAAATTATAAACACTACTGCAATTGTAAAAAAAAAAATATTTATACAGCATTTTATTTATATACCACTATTGTACCACACAAGTGATTTAATGGTTTCGTACCATACCCTGAAAATGTTAGGTTTTGAAGACGTAGAGTATTACCAGATCATTCGCACGCAGATCGAAGAATTCCGACTGTTGTTTGTAGAGTGGGTAGCTGCGTTTAACAAACAACACTTTATTACCGATACTTGGGGTTTGTTCAACCCGCCCGGCGTTGCACATGATTACGAACAACGAAGCGATGAACTCAATTTTCTAGATGAAGAGGAAGAAGAATACTGATTTTTGAAAAACTATTCCAAATAGGCTGTTATTATCTCTTCTTATAGCTTATCAATTTTTTCTGTTTTTATGTATAACGACAGGTAATGGCGTATAAAATGCTGTTATTTGAACATATAGACAAATTCCTTATCCGTTAGATAACGATGCGTATATTTTACTTTGTATTTGTTTCTTTTACTATTTAACATTTGTTATATTTACGCAAAACATATACAAAACCAATGTCTGAAAATAACAAACAAATCCTGGAACAAAAACTGTGGGATGTTGCCAATACGTTACGTGGTAGAATCAATGCCGATGAATACCGTAATTACATCTTAGGATTTATTTTCTTTAAATACTTATCTGAAAAACAACATCTTTACGCCAATTCGTTATTGGAAGATGAAGATGTTAAAGAATATCATCATGTAACCGATGCTGAAACGTTAGAAGCGATTAAAGAAGAATCGTTAGCTCAATTAGGTTTCTTTTTGGCTCCGGATCAATTATTAGAAGCATTGATTAAAAAAGGTGCTGATACCTATATCATTGAAGAATTAGAGCAAACCTTAAACTACATTGAGCAATCTACAATGGGAACGGAATCGGAAGAAGATTTTATTGGACTGTTCCAAGATGTAGATTTGGCTTCGTCTAAATTAGGTAAAACACCCGATAAGCGTAACGAAGTAATTGTAGAAATTCTTGCCAAATTAAATCAAATCGATTTTAAATTAGAAGATATCGAATCCGATGTTTTGGGTGATGCCTACGAATACTTAATCAAACAATTTGCAGCAGGAGCAGGTAAATCGGCTGGGGAGTTTTATACGCCTCAAGAAGTTTCTACCATTTTAGCAAAAATTGTCACCTTAGGTAAAGACAAAATTCGTTCGGTTTACGATCCAACCTGTGGTTCGGGTTCGTTGTTATTGCGTGTAGCCAAACAAACCAAAGTAGCCGATTTTTACGGACAAGAGTTAAACCCAACAACCTACAACTTGGCGCGAATGAACATGATTTTGCACAACGTGCATTACTCGCGTTTTAATATTGAGCAAGACGATACGTTAGAAGAACCACGCCATAAAGACCAACGATTTGAAGCCATTGTTGCCAATCCGCCTTTTTCGGCCAATTGGAAAAGCGATGCCAATCCGCTAAACGCTTCGGATGTTCGATTTAACCAATTCGGAAAATTAGCACCCAAAACCAAAGCCGATTTTGCATTTTTACAGCACATGTATTACCAATTAGCCGATAACGGAACCGTTGCTTCGGTATTTCCGCATGGCGTATTGTTTCGTGGTGCTGCCGAAGGCGTTATTCGCGAATATTTTATTAAAGAATTAAACGCCATTGATGCAATTATAGGTTTACCAGCCAATATTTTTTACGGAACCAGTATTCCTACCTGTATTGTGGTACTAAAAAAATGCCGTAAAGCCGATGATAACATCGTGTTTATTGATGCCAGTGGCGAAGGCAATTTTATAAAAGAAGGTACGCAAAACAAATTACGCGACGAAGACATTCAGCGTATTGTAGATGCGTATGCCAACCGACAAGAAATTGACAAATATTGCCACATAGCTACGCTTGCCGAAATTGCCGAAAACGATTACAATTTAAACATACCACGTTATGTAGATACGTTTGAAGAAGAAGAAGCGATTGATGTACACCAAGTAACCGAGCGTTTAAAAGCTATTAATACCGAGTTAACCGAAGTAGATAAAAAGTTAGCTTCATTTTGTAACGAATTAAACATACCCACACCGTTTTAGTCTTTTGTTATTCTGAACTTGTTCAAGAATCTCATACAAAACTTAAAAGGTAAAAATTAATTAAAAAACAAAATGAAACAACAACATACACTACAACCCAAATTACGTTTTCCTGAGTTTGAGGGAGGTTGGAATGAAACTAAGCTAAAAGAAATAACTTCACTTATTACAAAGGGAACAACTCCAAAATCATTTTATGCTCAAGGAATTAATTTTGTAAAACTAGAATCTTTAGATGGTTATAATATTGACAAAAGAAAATTTGTATATATTGATTCTGAAACACATGAAAATGAATTAAAAAGATCTAAACTTAAAGTAAATGATATTCTTTTTGCAATTGCTGGGGCTACAGTTGGTAAAGTTGCCTATGTAAAACAAGATATTTTACCAGCAAATACTAATCAAGCTTTAGCTATTATTAGATTAAAGGAAAATGTAAATCATAATTATATTTTACAAATTTTGTCTTCTAGGCAAATGAAGAATTATATTTATATGAATATGAGTGTTGGTGCTCAACCGAATATTTCTTTGGAACAATTAAATAATTTTTGTTACAAATCACCATCTCTCCCAGAACAACAAAAAATTGCCGATTATTTATCTACGATAGATACAAAAATCAATCTATTAGACGAAAAAAAAGCACAATTGGCGTTGTACAAAAAAGCGATGATGCAAAAGTTGTTTTCTCAAGAAATTCGTTTTAAAGACGATAACGGAAATGATTTTCCGGAGTGGGAGAGTTTTCAATTAAAAGATATTTTATTTGAGCATAAAGAGAAAAATAAAAGTAACAAATACACTGAAGTAGTATCAGTAGCTAAAGAAAAAGGAGTTATAAATCAGATTGAGCATTTAGGGAGATCTTATTCTGCTGAAAACATAGAACATTATAAAGTTGTAAATCCTTTTGATGTAGTTTATACAAAGAGTCCTACAAGTGGATTCCCATTTGGTATCATAAAACAAAATAAATTAAATCGTTCAGCAGTACTATCACCTCTTTATGCAGTTTTTAAACCAAAAACTATTTATTTAGGAATGCTATTGCATGATTTATTTCTTTCAGAGGTAGAAACATTTAATTATTTAGTACCATTAGTTCAAAAAGGAGCTAAAAATACAATGAATATTAATAATGAAGATTTTCTAAATGGTAAAAAATATAAATTGCCTACATCTGAAAAAGAACAACAAAAAATCGCCAATTTCTTGTCGGCTATAGATGAAAGCATAGAAAAAGTAAATGAGCAAATAACCCAAACGCAAAGCTTTAAAAAAGCCATGTTGCAGCAAATGTTTGTGTAAGTAGTAGTAAAAGTGAGTATGAAAAAATATTATCTATTTATAGACGAAAGTGGAGATCATGGTTTAGTAAATCTTGATCCATCTTTCCCTGTTTTCTTACTTTGTGCTATACTTACTAGCGAGGATAATTATTTTGATATAAGAAATAATATCAACGCAATAAAAACTAAATTTTGGAAAGGGAAAGAGGTTATATTACATTCTAGAGATATTAGAAAATGCGAAAAAGAATTTCAAATATTATTTGATCTTGAATTGAAGCAGAACTTTTACCAAATGATTAATGATGTAATCTCGAATTCAAAATATAGAATTTTAGCCTCAGCTATCAATAAACAGAAATATATCAATACTTACGGAAAACTATCTAATGATGTTTATGAATTGGCATTGTCGTTTATTATCGAACGTGCCATATTTTCATTAGATGAAATAAAAGGAACTGAAAAAGAGTTAGAAATCGTAATCGAAAAACGTGGAAAGAAGGAAGATAAAAAGTTAGATGAGCATTTTCAACGCTTAAAAGCAAGAGGTACTACTTATGTTTCAGCAGATAGATTACAAGCTGTAAAACTTAAAATTACTTTTAAATCTAAGTTTGAAAATATAAATGGTTTGCAATTATCTGATTTAATTGCATATCCTATTGCTCGATTTGTAATTGATAAAAAACGTGCGAATCCAGCTTTTGATATTCTTAAAGATAAAATATACAATAAAAATGGAAAAATGTATGGACTGAAGATTTTTCCTTAAAAAACAAAAGCCCATCAAATGATAGGCTTTTGCTCGACCGGGGACACCCCAATCCTTTATTTCTTTATAATTAAAGACAATTTTGTACTGCAAATGTATAACATTGTATTGTGAAAAACAAATGTTTATCATAAAATGAACACACAACCAGAACAACTCTTAGAAAACAACTTAATCGATCAATTGGTTGGTTTAGGTTATAATTACATTACACTAAAAGATGAACAAGATGTTATAACTAACTTTAAGCAACAGATCGAAAAGCACAATAAAATTACCTTAACCGAAGCCGAGTTTAAGCAAATACTTATTTACATAAACAAAGGTAATACGTTTGAACGAGCTAAAACGCTGCGTTCCCGTATTCCGTATGTAAACGAATTGGGCGAAAACAAAACCATTCAATTATTAGATAGTAAACATTGGTGTAAAAACGAATTCCAAGTGGTTAATCAAATTTCTATGAAAGGAAATTACGATAACCGCTACGATGTGACTATTTTAATCAACGGTTTACCTTTGGTACAAATTGAACTAAAACGCAGAGGATTAGAACTTAAAGAGGCATTTAATCAAATCAATCGTTATCAAAAACATTCGTACGGTGCTGGTTTCGGGTTGTTTCAATTTATTCAGTTGTTCGTTATTAGCAATGGGGTTAATACCAAATACTATTGCAATGGTCGTGTAAAAGATCGTTCATTTAAGCAAACCTTTTATTGGACAGACAAAGAAAATAAGCTGATTACAAACTTAGCTGAGTTTGCAGATGATTTCATGAATCCGTGTCATTTATCTAAAATGATTACGCAATACATTGTATTGAACGAAACACAAAAAGCCTTAATGGTTTTACGCCCGTATCAATATTATGCGGTGGAAGCGATAATCAATCAAGTGAAAACCACAACCGATTACGGCTATATTTGGCACACCACAGGGAGCGGTAAAACTTTGACCTCGTTTAAAACTGCTCAAATATTAACCAGTATTCCCGAGGTTCATAAAGTGGTTTTTGTCGTAGATCGTAAAGATTTAGATACCCAAACAGCTAGAGAATTTAATAGTTTTAGCAAAGGAAGTATCTATTCTACTACAGATACTAAAACCTTAGTCAATCAAATGACTGGTAATAATAAATTAATTGTTACTACCATTCAAAAATTAAACAATGCGATTTCTAAACCGTACTATTTAAAAGATATGAAGGCTTTAGAAAACGAACGTATTGTTTTTATTTTTGATGAATGTCACCGTTCGCAATTTGGCAAAACACATGAAGACATCAAAAACTTTTTTAAAGGTTGCCAGATGTTTGGATTTACAGGGACTCCAATTTTTGCTGAAAATGCAGGAACAAACGATTACGGAAAACGAACAACCGAAATGTTGTTTGGGAAACCGCTGCACAAATATGTAATTACAGATGCTATTAAAGATGGAAATGTATTACGATTTGCTATTGAATACATTCGTACATTCAAACAAAAGGAAAATATTGAAGATATTGAGGTTGAAAAAATAGACGAGCCAGAAGTGATGAACGCACCAGTTCGTAGAAAAGCTATTGTAAAACACATACTTCAAAACCATAGATTAAAAACACATAACAAAGATTTTACAGCTATGTTTTGTGTAAGTGATACCGATGCGGCTATTGCTTATTACAAGTTGTTTAAAGAAGCTAAAGAGCAAGGTTTACACGATTTAAAAGTGGCAGCTATATTTACGTATGCCGCCAATGAAGAGCAACAAAAAAATAAAGAATACATTCAAGAAGATGCCGATGAACTAGATGCTGTTGCTGAAAGTGAATCGAACTATTTTGCCAAATACAAACGAGAAGAGTTGGATGATTTTATTGAAGACTACAATAAAATGTTTCAACGAAATTACACCACTAAAGATTCGAATTCGTTTTACCAATACTACAACGATATTGCCGATAAAGTAAAGACCAAGCAAATTGATATTTTGTTAGTGGTAAATATGTTTTTAACTGGATTTGACAGTAAAACATTAAATACCTTATATGTAGATAAAAATTTACAATATCATGGTTTAATTCAAGCATATTCACGTACGAATCGAATTTTAAACGAAGTTAAATCACACGGAAATATTGTTTGTTATCGTAATCTAAAAGAAGCCACAGACAAAGCGATTGAGTTATTCGCAAACAAAGATGCGATTGGCGAAATTATCGAATTACCTTACGAAGCTCTTGATGATAAACTGCAAGAAAAATACGAAGCCCTTTTAGCCATTACACCAACGGTTGATAGTGTAAATAGTTTACGTAATGAAGAAGAACAAGCCGAGTTTATAAAGGCTTTTCGTGAAGTGATGCGATTGATAAATAAGATGTCGCAATATGCAGATTTTACTTATGACGATTTACCAATTACGCACCAAGAATTCGAAGATTATAAAAGCAAGTATTTAGATTTATACGAGCAAAACAAAGGTTTACATAAAGAAGATGAAAAAGGGTATTCCATTTTAGATGATTTAGATTTTGAATTGGAATTAATTCATCGTGATGAAATCAATGTTACCTACATAATGAATTTATTGGTTCGTTTACAAGCAGCTCCAACTGCTGAAAAGAAAAGCCAAGAAAAGTTAATTCAAGATTTACTGAATTCAGATATTCAATTACGTAGTAAGAAAGAATTAATAGAAAAGTTCATTCAAAAGAACCTTCCGTTAATAGAAAATCCAGATGATGTTATTGAAGCTTTTGAAGACTTTGTAGAACAAGAACGAAAAGAAGCTATTCAAGAAATCAGCAAAGAAGAAGCTTTAGATCAAGATAAATTAGAACATGTGATTGGCGAGTATTTATTTACCGATAAACAACCGTTACGTGAGGATATAGTTGGCTTAATGATTCAAAAACCGAGTTTAAAAGAACGCAGCACCAAAATTGAACGTGTTACCCATAAAATCTATGATTTCGTAAATACGTTTATTAGTGGATTTGCGAGATAGATTAAAAATTAATAAAAAAAATATGAAAATACTTCATTTTACAGATTTACATTATTCAAATGAAAAGAAAAATTCAGTTGAAAGTTTATTGAAAGATTTAAGCTCATATAATTTACAAAATCCGATAGTTGCTGATTTAATAATTTTTTCGGGTGATTTAGTTATGAGTGGTAATATCAAAAATGATTTTGAGAATGCTGAAATCAATTTTATTCAAAGGGTTTCAGAAATTTTCAAAGTAAAAAATAAAAATATTCTATTTACTTGTGGTAATCATGATATTGCTAGAGGAGAAGAAATAAAAATTGTAACAAAATCTTTAAATGATATAAGCAATAATGATGATTTAAATCTATTTGTAAATGATCAGGAACAATTAAAGCTTTCGTTAAAAAACATCGAAAATTATAATGATTTTTTGAAATCATATTATAATGCCAATACTTCTGATTTATCAAATAAAGAATTTGATATTATTAAAGATCTGTATTCTATTCATAATAGAATAATTGATGGTAACGAAATTACAATTGCTTCTATAAATACAGCATGGAGATGTTTTAATTCTAAATTAGATTCAGGGAATTTAATGTTTCCAACTTCTATAATGCATGAATTATTAGATGAGATAAAAGCATTTAAAAATAAAATATTAATTTATCATCACCCTTTAAGTGATTTGAAGTATTTCAATATGGTTGAAATGAAAAAGTTAATATTGAATAATTTCATCATTACTTTCAATGGACATACACATATAAAAGAAGATGTTATCAACATTAGTAATAATGAAGGATTAGTAAGTATAAATTCGGAAGCTTCTTTATGTAAAGTTTCAAAATCTGAGAAAATAGGTTTTAGTTATATAGATTTGAATTTAAGAGAAATGAAGTTATCCATAAATAACTTAAGATATGATGAAGATTTTTTTTATGAAACTTTCAATCATAAAGAAATTGATATTCCTGTTGAAGATGGAAAGCGAGAGATGATAAAACTTACTATGAGAATTTTAGATCTTTACGAATTAGAAAATGAGAAATTCGCGAAGTTATTTGTTACTTATGAGAAAGGAAAAAAATTCAATGATCTATTCAGCAATCCCAATTTAAAAGATTCATCAATTACGACATTAAAAGCCTTTAGTACTCCAAAATCCGCTTCCAAAATCAATTTTAAAAATTTATCGAGTAAAACAGATAATTATATAATTTTTGGAAAGGATAAATGTGGGAAATCTATATTGCTACATGGTATTTATCTTGATCTTTTAAAGAAGTTTGATAAAGAACAAATTTTACCAATTATTATTAATAACGATAAAAGTAGCTTTGATATAGTTCAAATAATTCGAGAAAAATTCGCTGTTAATACGACTCTAGCAAAAAAAATTCTTGATCAATATACTGTGAAAATTATTATAGATAATTTTGACAAAGTCAATAATGAAATTAAAAATGAATTAGATGAGCACTTAACAAAATATCCACATCATAAATATGTTATTGGATATAATGAAAATTTGTTAAGTGAATTTAATGAGGTAGTTATAGATTCTACTAGCTATAATAAAGTTTATATTCATGATTTAACTCTTGATGATGTTAAATTAATGACGATTAAAACTTTTGATCATGATAAAGATTTGGTATCTGAAGTGCTTAACAAAATAAATTTAACATTAAGGCAATTGAATATCCCTTTAAATTATTGGACTGTTTCCTTATTTATTTGGATTTTTAAACAAAATAATAAAAAAAGCTTTAATGATAACTTTGAACTTATAGAATTATATATTGATAATTTATTGGGAAAAGAATTTATTATCAGTAATGATTCATTTAAAACGAGTTATGAAGATTTGAAAGGACTCTTGGGTTTTATAGCTTATAAATTGACAAGTGATTGCTCTGACTTCCACTATAAAGCTGAATATTTAAAAATATTATCTTTTATTGAAGAATATAAAGGTTTATACCCAAAATTTGTTATTAAAGTTAAAGAAGTCTATGATCTATTAATTGAGAAACATATATTTATAGAAACAGAAGATTTAGTAACCTTTCGTCTAAAAGGTGTGTTTGAATACTTTTTAGCTTTCTATTTGAAAGACGAAATTGAATTACGTAATCAGATTATTGAAAGTGACTCTCATTATTTATCATATGGAAATGAGTTAGAGTTGATAGCAGGGTTTAATAAAAAGGATGAGGAATTTGTAAAGAGAATTTTTGACAAAACAAAAATATATTTTGATGGAATTCATAAAGAATATGGACTAGAAGGAGAATTAGACGTTATTTTATTAAATAAAACTAAAAATATAAATTTCCATTTAGAAGAACATAAAAAAGGAATTAAAGGTTTAATAACTAAAGGTGTTCAAGAAGATCTTAGAATATTAAATAATGATAGTTTTGATTCAGAAATTCAAAGAAAAAAAATATATGATTCAATAGAAATTAGTAGTGAAAATTTAGAAAAATTATTATTTATTTTATCTAGAGTTAGTAGAAACTCTAATTTAAAAGATGCTAAGCTCTCAAATGAGGTATTTGAATATATCATAGATTCAGCTTGTTATCTTTGTTTCTATTTAGTCGATAACGATTTACTTGTGGAGAAGACCAGTAACGCTTCTTTAAAAGTTTTTTCTCAATTAATTCCATTAGTCATACAAACATTTTTAAAAGACGCAATATCGCAAAATAATCTCGAACAGATATATCTTAATAAAATAGAGGAGTTAAAAATTAATCAAAATAATAACCAGTTAAAGTTATTTATATTGTATTTTCTACTTATTGATTTAGATGTAAAAAATAACAAAAAGTATATATCACAGTTGATTGATATAACAAACGAATTTGTTTTAAAACAAGCAGTTTTTTACAAATTGTTATCATACCTTATTTTTAACAATACTAGTTATAATGAGTCTGTAATTGATGAAGTTAGAAGTTATGTCCGAGATATTAATAAAAAATTGCCTGAGCCAAATAGAAATATTGATAAATTTTTAAAGGATATTGATAAATTGAGTTTTAAAAATAAAAAGCTACTATAATTAATTGCTTTGACTCCGTTTTTAGGACTATTTTAATATAAATAATTTCAAAAAGAAAAGGCTGGATTTATTCTTATTCGGAAGAAATCCCGACCATTTTTTATGTTTTAAAAAACCTTAGCAGGATCCAATCAAAGATTAGATAAAATAAACGGAAAAGTTTGCTTTAAGGATGACAGAAGAACATGCCTGTATTAATAAGCGTTGAATATTCTGGTGGGGCGCACGCCTTAGTTGCAGTTGGTTTGGAATATAATGAAAAGGAAGAAGTTACTAAAATACTTTGTATAGATCCTGCATTTGAAAAACCTAACTTAACGTATTGGAATTCTGTTATAGATGTTGAAACTGAAAATCGAGGGAAATACAATTACACTTGGCTCAACGATAATACCTCAGTAAAATTATCGGATGTGATAACATTTGAAAGAAGATAAAAGGTTAGAGCTAGCTCTAACCTTTTTTATATGTGTTTCTAAAGTAAATGTGTTACATAAATTTTATTTTAATAAGTTATTTATTTTAGTTTCCCATTCAGGTGTGTGAATGATTCGATCAATTTGTAATTTATTATTTAAAATTTCTGCTTTAGATAATTTAGACAAATCTTCCCAGTTTTTATCAAAAACATACGTGGCATTTCCGTTTTTTAAACTTTCAAGAATATATATACCCTTATTTTCGAAACCAAATATTACATAATCATTAAAACCTCCAATACCAATACCTGTCCATGAAGGGTTATTGGCTCCAATTTTGTCCATGCTTCTCAAAATAACTTTTCTATTATTACCGCGTTCATTAGATTCAATATTTTTACTTAAAACTTCTCGTATGTTATTATCTTTCCAAGGTTTGTCACCTATAGGTAAAATTTTCCAATTTAATCGTCTCACATTTTTAGGCATGAATGAAGTCAAATCTTCTCTGATTATCTCACATTCTCCAAAAATTTCTAAAAATAAATTAATATAATGTTTAATAAAATCTTTGTTTTTATCATTCTTAATTAATAATGTTGAAATGATTGCTTTTTTACCTTCGATTTTTGTAACAATTAATTCACAATTAGGTGCCTCAATGTGTGTGCGTGGATATCTTAATTTTGTAATATAACAATAAGTACCAACAGTATTTTTTTGATAATCTAATCTCTCCCAATAGCGCTCAAAAGTGTAAGGCACTTTTTGTCGATCTCTATGTATAATGTATTTTCCATTAGAGTTATATCGACTAATACTACCAATAGCCTTTGGTAAAAATTTATTACCGACTTCCAATTCATTAGTAAGATCTAGTTTACTTAATTCATTTATTTTAGATTCAATATTTTTTATTGATATATAGAACTCTTCATTTACTCTCAAATGAGAAATAAAATTATCTACATTAATAATCCTTTTTCTGTTTATTTGCATAAGTTTATCCTTTGATTTTTATAGGGTCATTTCCATAAGAGTTTTTCTCTCTAATTTGTCCATTTTTCCCATGGATTAATAATTCACTTTTGTTGTTTTTAGCAACTTGTTTTGCAATATCAATAGCTTCTTTTTGTGTTGAAGTTATTCGATATGCTTTTTTACTTCCACCAGTTTGTACACTCCAATTACCTTGATTGGGTAGTACATGAATACTTTTTTTATTCATTTTAACAATTTAATTTTTGGAAATAAATATGAATTTACCTACTTTTGCAAAGTATAAAATAGACCTCTCAAATTCTATTTATAATTAAACTCATATTACTTCCTATATTGAAACACATATTTTTTGTGTATTTCAATAACTATACCTTTGTTAAAAAAATCTAAAAACATGACTATATGTCACTTTAATATTTATTAATATGATTTCTTGTCATATAATTTATTTAAAATTTTTTTTAATAGTTTAATTCTAAAGATCTTTTTTAAATCTCTAAAAATTAATATTTGTACCTCAAATGTACCGCATATATCTTTTAAAACATTGTAAATCAAGATATATAAGATATTGTATCGGAAAGTAGTTTGCTTTCTTTTATTTGTTAAGTATCTATAAATAAAATTCCCAAACCCTAACTTACTTGCTCTTAAAAATGTAAAAATAAAAATCGACTATTTATTTAATAAACAGTCGATTTTTATTTTTTATAAATGAGCTCCGTATAATAACAAAGCTATTTTTTTATTAATTGCTCTAGGTAAGCTAATTTTTCCTTTTCAGCAGCTAACAAACGTTCGTATAATTTCTTGTTCTCATCATACGCCTCAACCAACTTGTCTAAAGGATTGAATGTACAAAAGTTATTATATATTGGACTATCTGTAATTGTACTGTTAATTATATTCAACATCTTTTCATCTGAATATTCTTTTATCGCTTGGCTAGGTACTTCTAAGGCTTTAGCAACTTCATTTAGTTTTACATCATCCAAATCAGCTGTGTTTTCTATTACAGACATTTTTTGTTGGCTAATACCTAACAGTTCAGCTAAAGTTTCTTGTTTCATTCCCTTCATTTCACGTATGCGACTGATGTTGCGTCCTAAATGCTTCTTTTGTATCGTTTCCATAAGCCTAAATTTTGTAAATTCAAATATAAGTTATTTTATTAAATCATTCAACTTTTTATTCCCATTCCCCAATTCCCCAATTCCCCAATTCCCCATTTCCCCATTTCCCATTTCCCAAATTCCCATTTCCCAAATTCCCTAAATCGTTGTAAAAAAAATAAGAAAAGTTCATTGTAAGTGTTAATAGTATATTCAGTATAATATAAAACCCGACATACAGTATAAATACGAGTGTCTAAAAGTCGAAAAAAGCGTAAAATTAAAAGCTGTTTGACCTTAGGGAGTTCTTTTAATTTAGCTTTTGAAACGATTTAGACCGTATTTAGACTGCGTCGAAAACCTTTTTTGTTTCTTTTTGGGGTTTTCAAAAAGATAAAGATGAATTGTTGTATTTGTTTGTGCAAGCTTTTAAAGAAGTGGGGCAAAATAAAGCAACCGAAGATTTTTTACAAAAAATAAAACCTTCAATTGAATGACCAAGTGATCCAGAAACAATTAAAATATACGCCGGTTTGCATTCAGAAGGCAATAATATATTTAATGAAAACCAATTAATTTGGCACGTTACAAAAACACCAAAATTGTAACACGTTATTTTCTCATGTTACAAAATGTCAAAAAATGTAACACGTTATTTTTTCATGTTACAAAAAGTCGAAAATTGTAACACGTTCTACTATTTCAATTACCAAAACCAAAAAACACAACTTGAAAAAGTTATTATGAAACACACCACATCACAATTAGAACAAGCCTTTATAAACCTTTTGAAACAGAAAGAAAATGAAGTTTAATTTAAAAACGTCCGTTATTTCAGTCAATTTGCTTATATTTGTATGAAATAACGGACGTTTATGAAAAAACAAATTGTTTTACCTCGATATAAAGATACTTTGGCACAAATGGGTGAGCAAATTAAACTCGCTCGTAAACGTCGAAAATTAACGGCTGTTCAAGTTGCTGAAAGAGCAGATATTGCCCGCTCTACTTTAAGTTTAATCGAGAAAGGAGATCCAAGTGTAGCGATGGGTGCCTATTTTAATGTACTTCGTGTATTAGGGTTACAAGATGATTTTTTAAAGTTAGCAGCAGACGACACCTTCGGACGAAAATTACAAGATTTAGATTTGTTATAAGATGGCAGTACAAAAAACCGATATATATGTTTATGCAGATTGGCAAGGCTTAGAAGCTCCATTGTTAATGGGTGTTTTATCTGCTCATCAAGCTAAAGGGCGTAAGGCTTTTAGCTTTTCGTATGATAAACTATGGCTACAATCTGGTTACCAATATCAGTTAGATCCCGATTTGCAATTATTTGCAGGTCCACAATTTGCCAACGAAAAAGAAAACTTTGGTCTTTTTTTGGATAGTATGCCTGATACTTGGGGACGTACCTTAATGAAAAGACGTGAGGCACAACTCGCCAAATTAAAAGTTGAAAAAGCGAAAACATTATATGATATCGATTTTTTATTGGGAGTTTATGACGAAACGCGTATGGGGGCTTTACGTTTTAAACTAGATCCGAAAGGTGATTTTTTAGATAATGATACCGAAAAAGCGACACCACCTTGGTCTACCGTGCGAGAATTACAGCAAGCGGTGGTTCATTACGAAAATGATACCGACAACGAAGCCATGGCCAGATGGTTACAATTGTTGATAGCACCTGGTTCTTCTTTGGGGGGAGCACGTCCGAAAGCCAATATTTTAGATGATAACAAACATCCTTGGATTGCTAAATTTCCTTCTAAAAATGACACAATCGATAAAGCGGCTTGGGAATATTTAGCATATCAACTCGCTTTAGAAGCAGGTATAACAATGGCTGAATGTAAAATCGAGAAAATTAATGGATCGTATCATACTTTTTTCACCAAACGTTTTGATCGTGAAAGTACAGATCGAATTCATTTTGCTTCTGCGATGACCATGACCGGAAATAATGAAGAGACTATAAAAAGTCAGCCTGCAAGTTATTTAGATTTAGTGGAGTTTATTCAGACCAATGGATGTAATATCAATGAGAATTTAGCACAATTATGGCGTAGAATTATCTTTAATATTGCCATTTCAAATACAGATGACCATTTACGAAATCACGGATTTATTTTAACGAATGACGGTTGGATTTTATCTCCTGCTTATGATTTGAATCCATCCATAGATAAAGATGGTTTAGCTTTGAATATCGATATGGATACGAACGATTTGGATTTCGAACTCGCCAAAAGTGTTGGTGAATATTTCCGATTAGCGGCTAAAGAAATGGATCAGATCATCGATGAAGTAACTGCTGTAGTTAAAAATTGGCAAGTGGTTGCCAAACAAATTGGAATTTCACGAGCTGAACAAGAATTAATGGCAAATGCTTTTAAATCCTAATTCTTATATTTATAAAACACAACTCTACGATAAACAGTCAACACAATGAAAGAAAACAATAAAAAATCTTTAGTACGCTCTTCATCGGCAGAGTATTTAACTTTTATTGCAGCAACAGGCGAAGGAGGTGTTGATGCGATTTATGCAGATGAAAATATTTGGTTGTCGCAAAAAATGATGGGTGCGCTATACAATGTAGAAACGCATACCATCAATTACCATCTAAAGAAAGTTTTTAATGATAATGAGTTAGATGAAAATTCAGTTATTCGAAATTTTCGAATAACTGCCCAAGATGGCAAAAACTACAATACACAACACTACAATCTTTCTGCAATTATTGCGGTTGGTTACAAGGTAAATTCCGAACGTGCGGTGCAATTTCGTAAATGGGCTACTCAAATTGTACAAGAGTTTACCATCAAAGGTTTTGCAATGGACGATGAGCGTCTTAAAAACGATGGAACGATTCTCGGAAAAAAATACTTTGAAGAACAGCTTCAGCGCATCCGGGAAATCAGATTGAGTGAACGCAAATTCTATCAAAAAATAACAGACCTTTATTCAACCGCTATTGATTATGATGTAACAGCTCAGGCTACGAAACGCTTTTTTGCTACGGTTCAAAACAAATTACATTGGGCAATACACGGTCAAACAGCCGCAGAAGTTATTGTAAATAGAGCCGATCATCAAAAGGGAAATATGGGATTAACCACTTGGCAAGATGCTCCAGATGGTAAAATTCAAAAATTTGATGTTAGTGTAGCTAAAAATTATTTGTCCGAAAGCGAAATGCAACAATTACAACGGTTGGTTTCAGCTTATTTAGATATTGCCGAGGATATGGCGATTAGACAAATTCCGATGACGATGGAAGATTGGGAAAGCCGTTTGAACAGATTTATAGAAGCTACAGACAGACAAGTGTTGCAAAATGCAGGCAAAGTAACTGCGGAAATAGCCAAAGCTCACGCAGAAACGGAATTTGAAAAATACAGAATTATACAAGACCAATTGTTTGAAAGCGATTTTGATCGAATCGTTAAATTAACTCCACCTGAAAAAGACGAGGAGTAAAGCAATTATTGATTATGAAATACACCGAATCACAATTAGAACAAGCATTTATCAGCCTTTTGGAAACAGAAGGTTATCGATACATTAACGGAAAAGAACTCGATCGTTCTTCTAATCAAGACGTATTATTGAGAGAGGATTTACGTACTTTTTTGTTGAAGCGTTATCCCGATTTGGAAGAAATTGAACTGGAAAGCTTGGTCAATGAATTAGCGTTTCAATCCGCTTCTAATTTGTATGAATCCAATAAATACATCTGTAAGCTGTTGGCGGATGGGTTTATTTTCAAACGCAATAATCCGGCAAAGAAAGACTTACATATTCGATTTATCGATATAAAAGATATAAGCAAGAATAGTTTTAAAATTGTCAATCAATTAGAAATTCAAGGAACGGAATTACGTATTCCTGATTTGATTTTGTACATCAATGGCATTCCGGTAGTAGTTTTTGAATTTAAAACAGCTATTGAAGAAGAAATTACCATTCACGATGCGTTTAAACAATTAACGATTCGTTACCGTAGAGCTATTCCGGAACTGATGAAGTACAACGTATTTTGTGTGATTAGTGATGGGGTGAACAATAAAGCAGGAACAATCTATTCTCCTTATGAATTTTACTACGGATGGAATAAAATTACAGGAGACGAAAAGAAAGCGTTGACAGGAATAGAAACGACCACTTCTATTGTACATGGAATGTTGAACCAAAAACGATTGGTTGATATTATTCATCATTTTGTATTGTTTCCTGACACCTCAAAACACGAACTAAAAATATTGACACGTTATCCGCAGTATTATGCTGCGAATAAATTGTATCAAAATATCCTAAAACACCGCAAACCCGAAGGTGATGGAAAAGGTGGAACTTATTTTGGAGCAACTGGTTGCGGAAAAAGTTATACCATGTTATATCTTTCTAGGTTATTAATGCGTTCTACCGATTTCGCAAGTCCAACCATTATTATCATTTCTGATAGAACCGATTTGGACGATCAATTGTCGAAAGACTTTACCAATGCAAAAGATTTTATTGGTGATGAAAACATTATCAATATTGAATCACGAGCCGATTTAAGAAGTCGATTAAGAGGTAGAGAAAGCGGAGGTGTATTTTTAACAACCGTTCAGAAATTTGCCGAAGATTCAGAAATTTTATCCGACAGAACCAATATTATTTGTATTTCAGATGAAGCCCACCGTTCACAAGTCAATTTAGATTTAAAAGTAAAAATTGACGATGAAAAAGGAGTTACCAAATCGTATGGTTTTGCTAAATATTTACACGATTCATTACCAAATGCAACTTATGTAGGGTTTACTGGAACACCAATTGATAAAACGTTAGAAGTATTTGGTGATGTGGTGGATCAATACACCATGTTTGAATCGGTAAATGATGAGATTACCGTTCGATTGGTCTATGAAGGTAGGGCTGCAAAAGTGAATTTGGATTATAACAAGGTTCAGGAAATTGAGAACTATTATGAAAATGCAGTTGCCGAAGGCGCGTCTGAATATCATGTAGAAGCCAGCCAAAAAGCGATTGCTAAAATGGAAGTGGTTTTAGGTGATTCAGACCGTATTAAAGCCATTGCCAAAGATTTTGTTGAGCATTATGAAAGCAGATTAGAAGAAAACGCAACTGTTGCAGGTAAAGTGATGTTTGTGTGTGCCTCTCGTGGCATTGCCTATAAATTATATAAAGAACTTTTAGCATTACGACCAGAATGGGGCGATATAAAATTAGCTGAAGGCTTAACCGATAAAGAACAAAAAGAAATCAAGCCGATTGAGCGTGTCAAAATGATTATGACACGTAATAAAGATGATGAAAAGGAATTGTGGGATTTATTAGGTAGTAAAGAGGATCGTAAAGAACTGGATCGTCAGTTTAAACAAATCAATTCCAATTTTAAAATTGCAATTGTAGTTGATATGTGGTTAACCGGTTTTGATGTTCCTTTCTTGGATACCATTTACATTGACAAACCATTGCAAACCCATAATTTGATACAGACTATTTCTCGTGTCAATCGAAAATACGAAGGAAAAGACAGAGGTTTGGTGGTTGATTATATCGGTATTAAAAAGAACCTGAACAAAGCCTTAGGTATGTTCAATAATCAAACGGCAGACGATGATTTTGAAGATATTGCACAAGCCGAAATTATTGTGCGAGATCAGTTAGATTTACTAAGACAGTTTTTCCATAAGTTTGATAGCTCGTCTTATTTTAAAGGCTTACCAGTAGAACGGCTACAGTGTTTGAATAAAGCATCAGAATTGGTTCTAAAAACCGAAGAATCAGAAAAACTATTTGTAAATATCACCAAGAAACTAAAGTCGGCTTATAATTTAGTGAGTGGTTCGGAATTGTTTGCTTACAAAGAAGTAGAAGAAATTCATTTTTATTTTGCTGTGAGTTCTATTGTTAGGAAATTGACCAAAGGTGAAGCACCAGATACGGCTCAAATGAATGCCAAAGTCGCTAAATTGGTAGAAGAAGCCATCATATCAGAAGGTGTAGAAGAAATCTTTAAACTCGATGATAATAAAGCTAATACGATTGATTTATTCAATGATAAGTTCATAGAAAAAATTTCCAATTTGGAGTTGCCGAATACCAAAATTAAAATTCTTGAACGTTTATTAAAGCAAACCATCAACGATTTTAAAAAGGTAAATAAAGTAAAAGGACAAGATTTTTCAGAGCGTTTACAATCCATCATCAACCGTTACAACGAACTTAGTGAGGGTGATATTTTAGATTATGAAGGCATTCAGTTTGATACAGCAGAGCAAATGATCGAGTTGATCATTAAGCTTCGTGCCGAAATGGATTCTTTTCAGGATTTGGGTATTGATTACGAAGAAAAAGCTTTTTATGATATTTTGGATATGATTTGTAAGCAATACGGTTTTGAATTCGATAACGATAAGATGTTGGAATTGGCACGTGAAATAAAAAAGATTGTTGACAATACCGCTAAATATCCTGATTGGAGCGACCGTGACGATATCAAAGCTCAACTTAAAATGGATATAATTGTAAAACTGCATCAATTCGGTTATCCGCCCATAACACAGGAAGATGTGTACAAAAACGTGTTGGAACAAGCGGAAAATTTCAAAAAGAATCGGTAAAAAGAAATGAGTCGATTTAATAAACTAACTGTAGAAGTGTACGTCTTCAAACTAATTTGGATATTTTCTTTATAGCTAAGAATTGGTGAGATAAATAAAACTGGTTGACATTAGAAACAGATTATACTGACTACCTGTATTCATTATTCATTGTACTTTAAATAAACCTCTTTCCTTCCTTTTTTATCAGCAGTTGCTACCAAACCATCTTCTTTAAGATTACGCATAACACCAGCAACTGCTTGCGAGGTAGTTTCTTTTGGAATAAGCTTTAATCTTAGTAGTTCTTCTTTAATTTCTGCTACAACTTTACCCGCTTTTAAAAATCTACTGTTTACGATATGCTCTCTGATTTTAGCAGTTAGATTAACAGCTTCTAATCTTTCTTTAGGTAGTTTATTGATAGGTATAAGCGGAATATTGAAATCTGTCAAAGTGGCTAAAGGATATTGTACTGCTTTTGCATATTCTACGTAGTAATCGATATTGATCGTGATACCTTTTTCAATACTGCTTATTGTGTTTTCGGGAATTGTAGTCATAATAGAAATATCTTTTCTCGCATAATTAAGCTGAATTCTTTTCTCTATTAATTTTCTACCCAACAATTCTCTGTACTGTGGGGAAACGAGTCTTTCCTTTCTTAGTTTATCGTTCAATACGTAATGTTTTATTTAAATTAATTAGTTTAAAATTTGCATGTAAAAAATAAATACCTATATTTGTATGTATAATTAACTAAGCGACAGTTATTAAACTCGAGTCTTGTTATCGAAAACGGCTAATTTTAGATGACGCAAGACCAATAGGGTTGTCGCTACCTCGTATTTTGTATATTTGCATTTTATGGGGTGGTTCTCCCTATCGGATATTCGTCAAAGGTTCTTAGCCGTACCTCGATATTAATTGATGATAGGCATCACCCCTTCTTCATATATAGACTCGTTCCATAACCACATAAAATCTTATTTATGAGAACGAAATTTGTACATACTGCCACAACCCATCCGCCTTAACTAGGTACAGCAAACCTTTTTGTTGCACTGGCACCTTATATACAGCAATAGGCTTACCGTATGGCAATACCTAACCGTATTTTGTACACAAAAGCCATTGCCGTAACACCGCAAAATCTTGCTTTGGTACCATACAAATGGGGCTTTTTAACTTTTTTACTCGCACTCTAAAAGTAACGCCTTTATTTATATTATCCAAATTAAATGTTAAAGGACTAAAGAGGGTGCTGGGACTTCAAAAAGGGTTTGTTTTTTTGAAAGGGAACAGAGTAGAGGAAGTGGGGTTTTTGATGAAGATTAAATTTATTAAAACCAGATTCAGCTGTCTTTTTGTTTTGGTCGCAAAACCGCAAGGTTCACGGCTTACAGGCTGTAAAATACAGCCTGGATGTAAAGTAGAATAATAAGTTCATAGAGGCGAGATTGAGAGAATTACGAACATTCAGTTTTAGCTGTTGTCTTTAATTTTTGTCTTGATACAAATCGAAGATTCATCGATTCATTAATTTGAAATAATAAAGTAGAGATAAAAGTTACAAAAGATCAAGACTCTATTTTTTCAACGGTCAAATAAAGTCTTATT
>JBEBXO010000007.1:0-55846 GCA_040391585.1 Paenimyroides ummariense
GAGCCCAACGAGCTACCTACTGCTCTATCCCGCGCTATTGTGGTGCAAATGTAAGACGACTTTTTGGAATACCAAAACTTTTTTGATAAAATTATTAAATTAGTGTGTTTAACGATTATTCTGTAACTTTGCAGATTATTACAGAAATTATGTCGCACAAAGCTGGTTTTATAAATATCATCGGAAATCCAAATGTAGGAAAATCAACATTAATGAATGCTTTTATTGGTGAGCGTTTATCAATCATCACTTCTAAAGCACAAACAACCCGCCACCGAATCTTCGGAATTGTAAACGGTGACGATTTTCAAATGGTTTTTTCTGATACACCAGGAATCATCAAACCGGCTTATGAGTTGCAAACTTCAATGATGGATTTTGTAAAATCGGCGTTTGAAGATGCAGACATATTATTGTATATGGTAGAAATTGGCGAGCGCGAATTAAAAGACGAAGCTTTCTTTAAAAAAATCACTCATGCAAAAGTTCCGGTTTTATTGTTGTTGAACAAAATCGACAAATCGAACCAAGAACAATTAGAAGAGCACGTACAATTATGGAAAGAAAAAGTTCCAAATGCTGAAATTTATCCTTTATCAGCTTTAAACAACTTTAACGTAGACACCGTTTTTAATCGTATTTTAGAATTATTACCAGAATCGCCACCTTATTATCCAAAAGACGCATTGACTGATAAACCCGAACGTTTCTTTGTTAATGAAATTATACGTGAAAAAATTCTTTTAAACTATCAAAAAGAAATTCCTTATTCGGTTGAAATCGAAACAGAAGAATTTAAAGAAGAAGAAAAGATTATTCACATTAAAGCCGTGATAATGGTAGAACGTGACAGTCAAAAAGGTATCATTATTGGTCACAAAGGTGCCGCTTTGAAAAAAGTAGGAATGGAAGCCCGTGCCGATATGGAAAAGTTTTTTGACAAGCAGGTACACATAGAATTGTTTGTAAAAGTGAATAAAGACTGGAGAAATAATCAGTTTCAGTTACGTCGTTTCGGGTATCAACAAAAATAAAATCACACTTTTTAAAAGTGAAGTAATATGAGCAACATTGTAGCAATTGTAGGTAGACCTAATGTAGGAAAGTCTACCTTTTTTAACCGTCTTATACAAAGACGTGAAGCCATAGTAGATTCGGTAAGTGGTGTTACCAGAGATCGTAATTATGGAAAAAGTGAATGGAACGGAAAAGAATTTTCGGTTATTGATACCGGAGGATATATTAAAGGTTCAGATGATATTTTTGAAGCCGAAATACGTAAACAAGTAGAATTAGCTATTGATGAAGCCGATGCTATTGTATTTTTGGTTGATGTAGAAGAAGGAATTACCCCTATGGATGACGAAGTGGCAAAACTGCTTCGCAAAATTACCAAACCCGTTTTATTGGTTGTAAATAAAGTAGATAACGCTAAACGCGAACAAGATGCTTTTGAATTTTACAATTTAGGTTTAGGCGAATACGTTACCATGTCGGGTATGAGCGGTTCGGGAACAGGTGAAGTTTTAGATAAAATTGTAGAACTGTTACCAGAATTACCAGAAGTGGAAGAAGCAACCGACGAATTGCCTCGTTTTGCTGTTGTTGGTCGACCTAACGCTGGAAAATCGAGTTTCATTAATGCTTTAATTGGTGAAGATCGTTTTGTGGTTACCGATATTGCAGGAACAACGCGCGATGCGATCGATACAAAATACAACCGTTTTGGCTTTGAATTTAATTTGGTTGATACAGCAGGTATCCGCAGAAAAGCAAAAGTAAAAGAAGATTTAGAATTTTATTCGGTAATGCGTTCGGTGCGTGCTATTGAACATGCCGATGTTTGTATTTTAGTGATTGATGCAACCCGCGGATTTGAAGGTCAGGATCAGAATATTTTCTGGTTGGCAGAAAAAAACCGCAAAGGAATTGTAATCTTGGTTAACAAATGGGATTTGGTTGAAAAAGATACCATGACTTCTCATGATTACGAAAAACGCATTCGTGAAGAAATTGCTCCGTTTACCGATGTGCCTATTCTTTTTGTATCTGCATTAACCAAACAACGTTTGTTAAAGGCTTTAGAAACAGCCGTAGAAGTGTACGAAAACCGTAAACAGCGCATTTCAACTTCTAAATTTAACGAAACCATGTTGCCTATCATCGAAAACAATCCGCCACCGGCAATTAAAGGTAAATACATTAAAATTAAATACTGTATGCAGTTGCCAACTCCTGTACCGCAGTTTGTATTTTTTGCCAATTTGCCGCAATATATTAAAGATCCGTACAAACGTTATGTAGAAAACAAATTACGTGAAATTTATAATTTTGAAGGCGTTCCGATAGAAATATACTTCCGTCAAAAATAATTTTAAGGAAAGACATTTGTCTTTCCTTTTTTTTCTGAAAATAGGTAAACCAAGCATTTATTGCGATGTATTTCTTTAACATTTTTAGCAAGATTTCTATCTTTGCACTATGAAAAAAATTATATCCATCCTAACAGTTCTACTTATTCTTTTAAGTACTTCGGCATTTGCACAAAGTATCAACATTAAAGGAAAAGTAATTGATGATACCAAAGCACCAATTCCTGATGTAACGGTATATTTGTCTACCGCTAAAGATTCTACTTTAATTCAATACGCATCTACCGATGATGCCGGATTATTTTCAATGGACATTAATGCGGTAAACGAGCCTTCGTTTTTAACTTTATCCTTTATTGGTTTTAACGATTATGTTGAAAAATTCGAAAAACTTACAGAAAATAAGGATTTGGGCATTTTAAAAATGGATTCTGATTCTGATTTACTTTCAGAGCTTGTTATTGTAACCGATGCGCCTATTCGGTTAAAAAACGATACATTAGAATTTAACGCAAGTTCTTTTAAAGTACGTCCTGATGCCAATGTGGAAGCTTTATTGAAAGAATTACCCGGCGTTGAAATTGATGCCGATAAAAAAATTACGGTTAACGGTAAAGAAGTTACCCAGATTTTAGTTAACGGCAAACCATTTTTTAATACAGACGGAAGTATTGCCTTGCAAAATTTACCTGCTAATTTGATTAAAAAAGTTCAGATTACCGATTATAAAACAAAAGCCGAAGAATTTTCGGGCAGAAAGGCAAAAAGCGACAATTCTAGCATTAACCTTACTATTGACGAAGAAAACAACAAAGGCTTAATGGCAAAATTAAGCGCCGGAATTGGCAGTATTGTTGCCGGGACTAACCGATACGAAAGCAGTGGTTTGCTGAATTATTTTAAAGGCGATAGAAAAATAAGTATCTTGGCATCATCTAACAACATTAATTCGGAAGGATTTTCAATGGATGAGCTGTTTGATAATATGGGTGGCGGACGTAGCCAGATGTTTAGCTTTGGCGGCAGATCTGGCGGACCAGGAGGTTTTCAATCAAGCAGCGGTATTACACGCACCAATATGGTTGGCTTAAACTATTCTGATCTTTATTTTAAAAATTTAGATGTAAACGCATCGTATTATTCAAAAGATACCAACAACAGCAACAACAACCGTTCTAAAGTAGTTAACCTGTTACCCGATGGCGATTTTATTACCGAAAGTGAAGCAGCACGCGTTAACAACAACACCAATCACAATGCAAATATCCGTTTGGAGTATAAAATAAATCCAACAACAAAATTGTTTGTAAATCCTGCATTTACTTCGAACAAAAACGAATTCACTTCAAACAGCAGTTCAAAATCAATGGATGCGGCTGGTAATTTATTTAACGACAGCGATGAAAATACACTATCAACAGCAACAAGCAATACGTTTAAAAACTCGATTCAATTCAACAAAAAATTCGACGATCGTGGTAAAAACTTCAGTTTACAATTGAGCAACAGCAATACTAAAACCGACGGTTTGGGTAACACCAAATCAACCACAAGATTTTACCAAGACAACCAAACAGACGATATTCGTAACCAAGAAGAAATTTCAAGAAGCACTGCAGATAATTACAGTATCACCGCAGAATATTCGCAACCTGTAAGCAATTCAACTTTTTTAGACTTTGGTTATACTTTTGATTACAACAACGAAGTAGATCGTTTAAACACTTATAATTTCAACGATACAACAAATAATTATACCGATTTAAACGACCGTTTATCAAACCAAACAAATACAAATATTGTTACCAATACACCGTACATAGGTCTTAATTTTCAGAAAGATAAATTTAACTGGTTTATTAATTCGGGAGTGAATATTGCGAATTACAATGCCAATGCCGATTATCTTGGAACGCATTATAATACCGACCGTAAATTTGTGTCGCCTTATTTAAGAACAAATTTTAGATATTCTTTAGATCGCAGTAAAAACTTTAATATTGGTTACAACTACAGCGTAAGCAACCCAAGCGCTACTCAAATTTTAGCGTACGAGAGATTAAACGATCCGTTACAAACTTATATTGGTAATGAAAATTTAGATCAGGTAAAATCGCATAATATGAACATTGGTTTCCGTAATTTTAATTTTCAGCTGCGTTCTGGTTGGATGGTAAACTTAAGCGCAAACTATTACGATTCGCAAATTGTATCATCAACCGTGTTTGACGAAAACAGAAAACGTACCACCACTTACGAAAACATTTCAGACACCTACAATGTAAATTTATTTGGAAACTGGAGCAAATCGTACAAATTCAACGAGCACACCATTCGCTATGGTATTGGCACACGTGTATCGTACGGTAAAAACAAACAATTCTTAAACGGTATTTTAAACGATGCAAACAGCATAACTATTGATCCGCGCGTTTACGGATCGTGGGATTACGGCGAACTTTTAACTATTGCACCGTCATATTCCGTTCAATGGTCTAAATCTAAATACAATAATTTACAGCTAAATGCTACAGAGAATTTAAAACATAATTTTATGTTGCAAACAACCACGTACTGGCCAGAAAACTTTACATGGGGGAACGATTTTAGCTATACCTACAACACCAATATAGGTGCCGATTTTAAAAGAGATTATTTTATGTGGAACACAGCTATATCGTATTCATTTTTAAACAAAGCATTAACAGCTAAAGTAAAAGTGTACGATTTACTGAACCAAAACCTTGGAACATCAAGAACCATTAACCCAACTACCATTATAGATCAGGAAAACACTGTTTTAGAACGTTACGTAATGTTTTCGTTAACCTGGAAGTTCGATCAGTTTGGAAACAGCAGTTCAAAAGGGCGAGGTCGCGGTAATAACCGTATGGGACCACCTCCGGGAATGGCAAGAGAATTATAATACTACCGAATAAAATGTTAAAAGTGTGTAAAATTTAATTACACACTTTTTTTATATACTTTTTTTTAACACTTTTACGTTTACTAAAAAACTAATAACATTTTATGAAAAACCTACTGCTTGTTTGCACCTTATTTTGTGCTAATTTTATTTTTGCCCAAAAAATTGAGTTAAAAGGAAAAGTTGTTTCCGAAGACAAAAAACCTATAGAGTCTGCAACTATTTACCTGTCAACCCAAAAAGATTCCACTTTAATTGATTACACCATTACCGATATAGCAGGTAACTTTACCATGCCTTTAAAAAAGATTGACGAGCCCAGCTTTATGACGGTTTCATACATTGGTTACGACGATTTTTCGCAGAAATTTGAATCGATTAAAGAAGCTATCAATTTAGGTACACTAACCTTAAAAGGCGATAATTTATTAGACGAATTGGTGATAACAACCGATGCAGCCCCGATTCGAGTTAAAAAAGACACATTAGAGTTTAATGCCGCATCGTTTAAAGTGCGCCCAGATGCTACTGTTAAAGAGCTTTTAGAGCAATTACCCGGTGTTGAAGTGGGCGATGATGGTAAAATTAAAGTCAACGGTAAAGAAGTAAACAATGTTTTGGTGAACGGCAAACCGTTTTTTGGTGCCGATGGTAAAGTTGCTATAGAAAATTTGCCTAAAGATATAATTAACAAAGTTCAGATAACCGATACCAAATCTAAAGAAGAAAAACTTACCGGAGCTAAATCTACAAGCGATAATAAAACCATAAACCTTACTATTGACGAAGACAAAAACAAAGGTTTGTTCGGACGGTTTATTGCCGGTTACGGAACAGATGACCGATACGAATCATCGCTTTTATTCAATTACTTTAAAAACGATTTTAAAATAAGCGTTTTAGGAGCATCAAACAATATAAACTCTACCGGATTTTCTACCAATGAAATCATGGACAATATGTCTGGCGGCAGAAACGGTTATTCTACTTGGAGTGACGACGGATCTTTCTCTATAAACGGGTTGAATTTTGGTGGTGGTAAAGGAATTTATCAAACCGATATGATTGGGGTAAATTACAGCGATAATTGGGGTAAAAAGAATAAGGTTAGCATGAACTACCTTTTCAATGAAGTTGAAAACACGAACAAAAATAAATCGCGAATTGAAAATCTGTTACCTGAAAACAGATTTATAACCGAATCTGAATCTGACTTAAAATCAAAATCGGCTAACCATACCTTCAATTACGATATTGAAATGGAATTAGATTCGCTAACAACACTTACTATTGTTCCAAATTTAAAAAGAGGTATTAGCACCAACAGAACCAATAGTTCAAGTCAAACAAAAAATGAATTTGGAGAGGATTTAAACAAATCTAACAGTTCAGATTTTTTAAATGTAGATACTTTCAATTTTCAAAACGAATTTTTAATTGCACGCAGGTTTAAAAGAAAAGGCAGAAGCATTAGTTTAGGCATGGTAAATAAAAATTCTAAAAACGAAACGAATCAATTGAAAAATTCGGAAGCCTATTTCTATCAATCACAAGCACCAGACGATATTCGAAACCAACAAATTCAATCGATCAGCCATACCGATGAGTACACTTTAAACGTAGTTTACCGTGAACCACTTAACAATAAACAGTCTTTGACTTTAAAATACGAATCAACTTGGAAAAACGAATTTCAAGGAAGAGGAACCTTCGATTTTAACAATGCTAATAACGCCTTTACAAGCTATAACGATTTACTTTCTTATTCTAACAGCTTAAAAGGCAATAGGGTAACACCAAGTGTGGGCTACCAGATAAACACCGAAAAAGTGTGGTTTAATTTAGCCGCAGGTACATCATTTAACAATTACGATGTAGCAAGTAGCTACAACAACAATAACTTTTTAAATAAACGTTTTGATGTTTTACCGCAACTAAATGCCAGTACAAATGTACAAATAGGAAAATCGAAAAGTATTTATGCTAACTATTCATACAGCGAAAAAAGTCCGTATTTACGTGAGTTGTTAGAATACGAAGATTTATCAAGTCCGTTGTTTATATCAAAAGGAAATAAAGATTTACAAACGACACAAGAACACAGCGTTTATTTTAGTTTTAACAACTACAATTGGCAAACGCGATCGGGCTATTATATTTACGGCGGCGGAAGCTACAATACACGCGAAACGGGTACTTCACAATGGTATGATGAGAATTTTGTAGCGACATCAACCTACGTAAATATTTACGATACCTACAATTATTGGTCGGGAGTTAATTACAACAAAAGTTTTAAATTAAGCGATAAGAATAAATTATCTGTTAATGCAGGTTTTAATATAAATGGAAATTTAAATAAAGGAATATTAAACAATGTTGCTTATACAGCCACAACATCTTCTTTAGGACCAAGGTTGAATGCTACCTTAGATTTTGATAAAAAACTCACTATACAGCCAAGCTATTCGTATAGTTTATCTACAACAAATTATAAAAACTTTTCTGTTAATCAGGCAAATTATTTTATACACAATGCAGGTTTAATGATTACGTCGTATATGCCTAAAAATGTAGTTTTTGGAACCGATATTAACTACAACTACAATTCTAATATTTCAGACGGATTTAAAAAAGATTATCTGTTGTGGAATGCCAGTTTAGGATACAATTTCTTTAACGAACGTTTTTTGGCAAAAGTAAAAATGTATGATATTTTGAATCAGAACCAAAGTGTACGCAGAACAACAACACCAACAAGTATTTATGATACAGAAGATGTTATACTGAAACAATATGTCATGTTTTCTTTAACTTATAAGTTGGAAAAATTTGCAGGTAAAAAGAAAAGTCGATTTAATTTTGATGAATAAAAAAATAAGGCTCAACTAATAACGTTGAGCCTTACTTTTTATTTAGTTATTTCGGCAACCGCCTTAATAGTTTCGTCTAAATCATCGTATGATAACGCATCGGTAATAAACCATGTTTCATAGCTAGATGGCGCAATGTAAATTCCGCGTTCTAACAATCCATGGAAAAAGGCTTTAAATTCAGGAGTATCGGCTTTGCTGGCATCTTCGTAATTTTCAACAGTATTTTCGCAGAAGAACACCGAAATCATAGATCCTACTCTATTAATTGTAAATGTTTTTTTGTTTTCTGTTAAAACCTTACGCATACCTGCTTCTAAATACGCTGTTTTTTCATCTAAACGATTAAATAATTCAGCATCGTTGTTTATTGCTTGCAACATAGCCAAACCTGCAGCCATTGCCAACGGATTTCCCGACAATGTTCCCGCCTGATAAACCGGACCTACTGGAGCCAAATAATCCATAATTTCGTTTCGGGCAGCAAAAGCACCTACAGGTAATCCGCCACCAATAACTTTTCCAAAACAAACAATATCTGCATTTATTCCAAACAATTCTTGCGCTCCGCCTTTCGCTAAACGAAAACCAGTCATTACTTCATCAAAAATCAATAATGCACCGTTCGCATCACATACTTCTCGTAACTTTTGCAAAAAATTATTTACAGCAGGTACGCAACCCATATTACCAGCAACTGGTTCAATTATTACACAAGCAATTTCATCTTTATTTGCTTCGAATAATGCCTTTACAGAATCAATATTATTGTAATCTGCCAACAAAGTATCTTGCGCCGTACCTTTGGTAACACCAGGACTTGAAGGCACACCAAAAGTAGACAAACCACTTCCAGCTGCTATTAAAAACGAATCGGAATGCCCGTGATAACAACCACGGAATTTAATTATTTTATCGCGACCTGTAAACCCTCTTGCCAAACGAACGGCACTCATACAGGCTTCGGTTCCCGAATTAACAAAACGAATTTTATCGATATTAGGCACCATTGAAACAGCCAGTTTGGCAATTTCGGTTTCAATTTCGGTTGGTGTTCCAAACGATGTTCCCAACTTTGTTTTTTCAATTACTGCATTTACAACTGGTTCGTAAGCATGACCTAAAAGCATCGGTCCCCAAGAGTTAATGTAATCTATGTATCGTTTATCATCTTCATCGAACAAATAAGCTCCTTGTGCTTTTTTGACAAAAATAGGCGTCCCACCTACCGATTTAAACGCACGAACGGGAGAATTAACTCCTCCCGGTATATATTTTGCAGCCTCTACAAATAATTCGCTGCTACGTTTGTATAACATGTTACTGAATTTTAATAATTTGCCCTACGTTTAGGCTATTTGATGTTAGGTTATTTATTAGTTTAATTTTATCAACCGAAGCGTTGAACTTTTGTGATATGGCATATAAAGTATCGCCCGATTGTACGGTGTACATATGTTCTTGAGTGGGTGCAAAAGTAACTTCTTGTGTTTCTGCTTTTTTTACCGGAACATAATTACTGTTTAAAACTTTTTGATCGTATTCATACAATTTATAACGCTCTATAATACTGATAAGTTTTGATGGATATTTAGGATCAGTTGCATAACCTGCTTTCTTTAAGCCTTTTGCCCAAGCCGTGTAATCACTTTTATCTAAAGTAAATAAATCTTTATAGAACGCACGATGTGCTAAAAATTCAGAATGATCGTTATATGATTCTAATGCAGATTTGTACTTTCTAAAACATTCATTTGGTGCATCATCGGTATGTGCTACGGTTTCGCCTGTCCATTCTTCTTTGCATTTAATCCCAAAATGGTTATTGGCCGTTCTACACAATGTACCGTTGCCAGAACCCGATTCTAAAATTCCTTGAGCCAGTTTTATACTTGCAGGAATACCGTAGGTTTTCATACTTTGCATGGCAGCGCCAGAATAGGTAGTAATATAATCTTCAACGGTTGTCTTTGAAACACTGATGTTTGATGTAGCTACCAAATTTTCCGTTTCAATATTTTTGTAATCTTCTTTCTTTAAAAGTGGAGTAACCGGTTTAGAAGGAGTTTTTGCCTTTTCTATTTGAGATTTTGTTTGAACAACGACCTTTTTTTTATTATCGCCTTTTTTATCATCGCCAGGTGTTCCATATTCTTTAACAATTTTATCTTTTACTTTTGTGTTATGAGCTGCACTGCAACTCATTAATAAAAAACCTGTAAACAGTAACGATAAAGCCTTCTTCATATTTCAGCAATGTTAGATTGAAGTCCTTGCAAACCTCCGGTATGAATTATTAATATTTTAGATTGGGGCTTAAAATACCCTTTTGAAATTAAATTGAATACACCAAAAACTAGTTTCGATGTGTACACAGGATCCAAAGATATTAAATTTTTTTTAAAAAATTGTTGCATAAAAAGCTTCAATACCTCATTTATTTTTGCGTAACCTCCAAAATGATAGTCAGTTACCAAATTCCATTGATTGTTTTTTGCATATTTTTTAATCTCATCAAACAAAAAATCGCCCTTTAAAGCAGGAAATCCCAAAGCTGTTTGATGCGGTTTTAAACTGTTGATGATGCCTGAAATGGTTCCGCCGGTACCTACCGCACAACAAATAAAATCAAATAGATCATCATTTGTAGTTAAAATTTCTTCACAGCCTTTTACTGCCAATTCATTGGTTCCGCCTTCGGGAATTAAGTAGAAATCGCCAAATTGTTGTTTTAATTCGGCTAAAAAATTTGGATTTGTTTTATCACGATACTGCGTTCTGCTTACAAATGAAAATTGCATACCGTTTTCTGATGCTTTTTTTAATGTGGGATTATCAAGAAATTTATCCGCCAATTCTTCGCCACGAATCACGCCAATTGTTTCAAAACCATAATCTCGACCTACTGCTGCAACTGCCGCAATATGATTGGAATACGCACCGCCAAAAGTCAGTAATTTTGTAAATCCTAATTCTTTAGCTTTTATTAAATTGTATTTTAGTTTTCGGAATTTGTTTCCAGATATTTCATTGTGTAATACATCTTCTCTTTTTATATAAATTTCAATTCCCAAATCATTCGGAAAATCTATTTTTTGATTGAAAGATGCTTGTTGCGGAGTAATCATTAGATTAATTTGAATACAGCAAAAGTACAATTAATTTAACTCATTTAATCCTGCAAGGTTTCTAAAGCCTTGTAGGTCTATTTTACATTTCAACTTTAATGTTCAATACCTACAAGAGCAGCCTTGTAGGAGAAGAGCTACAAGATTACAACATCAAAGATAACGCAAAAAAGAGAAAAAACGACGCGTATTTAAGTACGCTTCATTGTGTTCATTGGTATAAGCTTCTCGTTCAAAAGAAATATTTCTATAAGCCTTTTTGAAATTTTTATAGTGCATCAATCGAATTAAAAACTCTAAACCATACCAAATAAAAAAAAGAACAATTAGCAACTCTAATTGCTGACGCAGATGAATTTTTTCATGGTTTACAAACGTCTTTTTTTCTGCCCAAAATAAATCACGCACAAAAACAAACGGAAAAATAGTGATTCCCGAAAAGCCTTTTGGTACCCAAAATTTTGAAATAATTAGAAACATTGAAAAAATGATGGATGTGAGATGATGGGTGATTGCGTCATTTTAGTTTCGTTTTAAATGCAATTATCATATTCATTAAATGATAGGCTTCATTATAAAGCTTTTCAAAAGACGATTCGTCAATATATTTTCGACGTTGAGCTTTGTATAAACAGGTGATAACTTCAGCAAGAGAACGAACAGAATAATTTAAAAACCTGTTAAACTCTACGTTTGACTGCATTATTGAGCCCTCCGAAATATTTAATGCAACCGAATCAGAAGCCCGAAGAATTTGCGAAGATAAATTATACTGTTCATTTTTAGGAAACTGTATTGAAAGCTTGTAAATGCTTTCTCCAAAATCCATAGACTTTTGCCAAATATGTAATTTTTCAAACTTAAAACTCATTTAGTTGAAATTATATAACAATCAAATATACAAAAAACATCAAACATCCCACATCAAGCATCCTTACCCAAAAATAAATCACTAAATTTGTAATTATGAAGAAAGTTTTAGTGGAAGGCGAAGATTTTTACCTTTCAGACCGCGGTTTTCGCGTGTTTACAGAGAAATACCTATTAGATCGTGGACATTGTTGCATGAGTGGGTGCAAGCATTGCCCCTACGGATTTAGCAAATTAATCGATCAAATTAAGAAAAAAACAAAACCAAAAATTATGACGTTTCAAGAAGAAATCCTTCAGGGAATTCCGGCACAATTGCCATCAAAAGCATTATACGACGCCACTATAAATCATGCGCCAAAGCGTAAAGAAATATTAACAGACGAGGAAAAAACATTAGCATTACGCAATGCATTACGCTATTTTGAACCGCAGCATCACGAAACGCTAATACCTGAATTTAAGGAAGAATTAGAAAAATACGGTCGTATTTATATGTATCGTTTCCGTCCGAAATACCGCATGTACGCTCGTGACATCAATGAATATCCTGGCAAATCTCTGCAAGCAAAAGCCATTCAAATGATGATTCAAAACAATTTGGATTACGCCGTAGCGCAACATCCGCACGAATTAATTACCTATGGCGGTAACGGAGCCGTTTTTAGTAACTGGGCACAGTATTTATTGACAATGAAATATTTGGGTGAAATGAACGATGAGCAAACTTTGGTTATGTATTCTGGTCATCCAATGGGCTTGTTTCCTTCACATAAAAACGCACCAAGAGTTGTGGTAACAAACGGAATGATGATTCCGAATTATTCCAAACCAGACGATTGGGAAAAATTTAATGCGTTAGGCGTTACCCAATATGGGCAGATGACTGCCGGATCGTATATGTACATTGGTCCACAAGGAATTGTACACGGAACTACGATTACTGTTTTAAACGGTTTTAGAAAAATTGGTAAAGAACCAAAAGGAAACTTGTTTGTTACTTCAGGTTTAGGCGGAATGAGTGGTGCACAACCAAAAGCAGGAACCATTGCTGGTTGTGTAACAGTTTGTGCCGAAGTGAATCCGAAAATCACCAAAATTCGTCACAACCAAGGTTGGATTCACGAAGTGATTGAAAATTTAGACGATTTAGTGACTCGCGTTCGCAAAGCACAAGCCAATAAAGAAGTAGTTTCTATTGCTTATCTTGGAAATATCGTAGATGTTTGGGAAAAATTCGATCAAGAAAATGTACATATCGATTTAGGTTCTGATCAAACGTCGTTACACAATCCTTGGGCGGGTGGATATTATCCTGCAGGACAAACGTTTGAAGAATCGAACCGAATGATGGCAGAAAAACCGGAACTGTTTAAAGAAAAAGTACAGGAAACATTACGTCGTCATGCAGATGCCATTAATAAACATACGGCAAAAGGAACGTATTTCTTTGATTATGGAAATGCCTTTTTGTTAGAGGCTTCTCGTGCCGGAGCTGATGTTATGAATCCGAACCCAACTTTGGGTCGTGAATTTAAATATCCATCGTATGTTCAAGATATTATGGGACCAATGTGCTTTGATTACGGTTTTGGACCTTTCCGTTGGGTGTGTGCAAGTAACAATCCTGAAGATTTACAAAAAACCGATGAAATCGCTTGTCAGGTTTTAGAAGAAATGATTAAAACATCGCCCGAAGAAATCCAACAACAAATGAAAGATAATATTCAGTGGATTCGTGGAGCGCAAGAAAATAAATTGGTAGTAGGATCCCAAGCTCGTATTTTATATGCCGATGCCGAAGGTAGAATGAAAATTGCCAAAGCTTTTAACGATGCCATTAACGAAGGAAAAATTGGACCGGTTGTTTTAGGTCGTGATCATCATGATGTTTCTGGAACCGATTCTCCTTACCGCGAAACCTCGAATATTTATGATGGCTCTCGATTTACAGCTGATATGGCAATTCAAAACGTCATTGGCGACAGTTTCCGTGGAGCAACTTGGGTGTCTATTCATAACGGCGGCGGCGTAGGTTGGGGCGAGGTAATAAATGGTGGCTTTGGTATGCTTCTTGATGGAACTTTAGAGGCAGAACAACGTTTAAAATCAATGCTTTTCTGGGACGTAAACAACGGAATTTCACGCAGAAGTTGGGCAAGAAACGAAGGAGCTATGTTCGCTATAAAACGAGCTATGGAAACAGAACCTTTATTAAAAGTGACACTACCCAATATAGTTGATGACAACCTTTTAAACTAAAATATTATGAAACTAATTAAATTTATACCGTTTTTGGCTTTGATGCTTTTTGCATCGTGTAGTTCGGTACAAGTAAATACAGATTACGACAGTTCGGTTAATTTCAATGAGTTTAAAACCTATGCGTTTATGAAAGACGGGGTTGATAAAATCAATATTTCCGACTTGGATAAAAAACGTATTTTAAAAGCAATTGATGAAGAACTAACTGCTAAAGGTTATACAAAGAGTGACAAACCTGATTTGTTGATTAATTTATTTACCGATGCCAAACAAGTGGTAAATGTAAATACGTATGGCGGCTGGGGTTATGGATATTATCGTCCTTGGGGTTGGAATCCGTGGATGATGGGCCCGGGATACCAATCTGTTTCAACATCAACTCAGGGCATCTTGTTTATTGATGTACTAAAAGCCAATAACAAAGAACTGATCTGGCAAGGAAAAGGTACCGGATACCTAACAAATAAACAAAGTAAAAAAGAAGAACGTATTAAAGAATTTGTAACTAAAGTTTTAGAAACGTTTCCTAATAGATAAGAAAATCCCGAATCATTGCGATTCGGGAATTTTTCTATAAACCATCAATTTCTTCTTGTACCTGCTCCCACTCTATCATTGTGGCATCTAAATCTTTTTTTAATTTTTCGTAAGCGGTGAACCATTTAGCATCGTTCATTAACTTTTCGTAATCTTCAGCTAATTCCAAATCGGCTTTTGCAATCTTCTTCTCAAGGTCTGTAATATTGCTTTCGGCTTTACTCAATTTGTTATTTAAAGTCTTTAAACGCTTTTGATCGTCGTAAGAAAGTGATTTTTGTTGTTTTACAACAACTTCTACTTTCGTTTGAGTATTAGCGTCTTTTTTCTGTTCAAAATCGCGCATATCGCTTGCCTTACGCTCCTCTAAGAAATAATTAATATCACCTAAATATTCTTTTATTTTTTGATCTTTAAACTCTAAAACTTTTTCGGTCATTCCTTGTAAAAAATCACGGTCGTGCGACACTAATAATAAGGTTCCTTCGTAATTTTTAAGTGCTTGCTTCAATACATTTTTCGATTTTATATCCAAGTGATTCGTAGGTTCATCCATCAACAAAACATTGATAGGTTTTAACAACAGCATTGCCAAAGCCAAACGGTTTCGTTCGCCTCCCGACAAAACTTTCACTTTTTTCTCTACATCATCACCTCTAAATAAAAACGAACCTAACATATCGCGTACTTTTGAACGATTTGCATCGGTAGCCGCATCAATCATCGTATCTAACAACGTCTTTTCGCCATCTAAATACTCAGCTTGATTTTGAGCGAAATATCCCAACTGTACATTATGTCCAATTTTAATCGATCCATCATAATCAAATTCGTTCATTATAGCTTTGATCAACGTAGATTTTCCTTGACCATTTTGTCCTACAAATGCAATTTTACTTCCACGTTCAATTAGCAGGTTTATATCTTTAAAAATCGTTTTTTCACCATAAGCTTTTGTAACGTGTTCCATCTCAAGAACCACTTTTCCAGGTGTAATTGAAACAGGAAACGATATATTCATCACCGTATTATCGTCTTCATCTACTTCAATTCGTTCTACCTTATCTAATTTTTTAATTAACGATTGCGCCATAGAGGCTTTTGTAGCTTTATAACGGAACTTTTCGATTAATTTTTCGGTTTCTTCTATCTTTTTAGCTTGATTTTTTTGTGCTGCCAACTGCATTTCACGCATTTCTTCACGCAACACCAAATATTGAGAGTACGGTTTATTAAAATCGTATATTTTACCTAATGAAATTTCAATAGTTCTATTGGTAACGTTATCTAAAAACATTTTATCGTGAGATACCAATACAACAGCGCCGGCAAACGATTTTAAAAAAATTTCTAACCAAATAATCGATTCTATATCCAAATGGTTCGTAGGCTCATCTAACAGTAAAATATCGTTATCTTGCAATAACAGTTTGGCTAATTCTATACGCATGCGCCAACCACCAGAAAAAGTTTCGGTAAGTTTGTTGAAATCTTCGCGTTTAAAACCTAAACCAAGCAGTATCTTTTCAGTATTACCCTGATATTGATAACCGCCAATAATATCAAAACGATGCGTTAAATCGCTTACTTTTTCAATAAGCTCATGATAGCTTTCAGTTTCATAATCGTTACGGTTAGCCAGCTCATGATTTGTTTCATCGATTTGATGTTCAACATACAAAATATCTTGAAATGCCTGATATGCTTCTTCTAAGATAGTTCGTCCTTTAAAAAATTCGATGTCTTGTTTTAAGAAACCTAATTTCATTTCTTTATCCGCAGCAATTGTTCCCGAATCTGGTTCTTGCTCGCGCGATAAAATTCGTAACATGGTTGATTTTCCTGCGCCGTTTTTACCCACAAGTCCTACCCTGTCACCAGGTCCTAAACGAAAAGTTACACTTTCAAACAAGTAATCTCCGTTGAACGATACGGATAAATCGTGTATATTAAGCATGCTATTTAATTAATTGTAGTTTTTTATAATACCGAGCAACATCGATATTTCTGTCCAAAGGTACGTTATTTTCAATATTTTGTATCAATTTATCGGCTAGATAAGGTGCTAATAATACGCCGCGTGTACCCAATCCGTTTAAAATATAAATATTGTTGTGCTGATAATGTCTGCCAACCAAAGGGCGACGGTCTTTTACGGTTGGGCGAATACCTGCCAAATGCTGAACAACTTCATATTCACAATCAATCAACGCTTCCAACCCTTCAATTAATTCGTCATAAGCTGTTTTTGTGAGCTCATCTGTTTTATCCTTCCAATTGTAAGTAGCGCCCACTTTATACAAATCATTTCCTAGTGGAATGATAAAAACTGCCGATTTTACAATAGATCGCAACTTTAATTGGGGAATACGAACGTAAAGCAGTTCGCCTTTTGTTCCATCTAAAGGCAGATAATTAAAATACGGATTGTTCTGCATAGAAAAACCTTCGGCAAACACAATTTGCTTTGCAGTTATATGCTGATACGAAACGCCGTCATTAAAGCACTTTAAATTATCGTAATTAAACTCTAATTCTATAAGCTGACCTACTTTTTTTAAATATTGCTGATATGCCGAAACAAAACTATTGACATCTAAAAAACCGGTTTTATAGACTTCACCAAAATTGAAATCACTTTTAATAAAAGGAAAATTGCTTTTGTAAAGGTGATCGTTTAAGAAAGGGGCAGTAACCAAGTTGTCGCAAGCTTGAAACCAATTATTTTGTTCTTCAATACTGGCAAACTTTCTATAAATAGGCAATTTATGGTAAAATGAAATATTTAAAAGATGCTCTAATTCAGGATAAAACACATCGGCTAGTTCAATTTGAGCTTCTGCCTCCCAAATAGAAGTAAACCTTTTTAAAACGACGGGATTAAACATACCACCCGCCACTTTAGACGACGTTCTTTCTGCGTGATCTATCACCACAAACGATTTGTTGTATTTAAAACAAAACCGTGCCATACACAAACCAGCTAACCCGGCACCAACAATTATATAATCTACTTTCATGCTAAAAAAAAAAACTCTTATCTAATGATAAGAGTTTTATATATTAAATTACAAATTTAGTAATTCCATAAATCATCTTCCAAATCGCGGATTGATTCTTTTACACGTTCTGCTTCTAACAACTGCATCATAGCATTTTCACGAACATACTCACTAATGTTTCTGTCGCCGTAAATGTTGTCGGTTTTATAGATTGTACCAGCAAACTTTCGTGCATTGAACAAAAAGTCGTAATTTGATTGTAATGCCGAGTTTTTCTCGTTAAATGCATACGTGTTGTATAAAATTTCACGGGCATCAGGGAAGAAAATCCAGAATAATGGTACTGCTTGTTCAAAATCAGTACCTTTTGTAGCTAAATCGGTAACTACAGGAGCCAAACCTAACAAACGGTATTTTAACTCACCCGCATTACGATCTAAATACCACATCCCCATAACACGGTATTCTTTTACATCGGTTGGTCTAATAACAATATCATAAATATATTGTCTGTCAATTTTTCCTTCCAACATATATTGCTCTTTACCAGCTTCTGCGGTATCTGTACGAACAAATTTTGATTCTAATTCTTTCAGATTCAATTTTCTTTTAAAAGTATCGTCGTCATAAACTTCTGTTATTTTTTTGTTCATAACAGCGTCTTTTAAAACATTCCATAAAGGTTTACGGTCAATTGTTTCTTCTAGCGGAAAATAATAAACTAAATTCTGTCTTTGATCTAAAGGTAAAACTTCCCATACTTTTTTCTGAAAAATCACATCACGATCATTTACATACTCATAAGGCATCGGTCCGTCTGCTTTGGCATAAATCTGTTCAATAGATTCATCTCCAATCTCTGCAGCCATACGTGCGTTTAAGATATTGTTTTGTGCAAAAGTTACACCTGAAACAATAAATGCACTTACTGCTAAAAATAAATTCTTAATATTTTTCATAATTCGAATTTTATTATTGAATCGTAAAGGTTGCATCAGTTGGATCTTTAACAATCACGTTACTTGCTGCTCCTTCTAACTTCGTTTTAATATTAGTAATACGAACTACATCACCTGGACGTAAACGATTAGCCTTTGTTTTAGCTGATTCTGACAATGTAGTACCATTTATAACTTCTGATCCAACACCTGGAAAAACAATTGTAAATTGTGTTACACGTAAATTTACATCAAAATCAAAATCCTCAAATTTAGAACTAATAGAAACTTGTGCTAAGTTACTAGCTGGACCTTTTGCATTTGGTTCCCCACGTACATATCCACGTGGACGAGGAAGTGCTTTAATTCTAAAAACTTGTTTAGAAGAAATTGCTTTACCATCTGGCATAGTACCTGTTGCTGTAATAACAGCTTCTTTACCTGCGCTTGGTGTAAACATAAATTTACCGTTGCCAATTTTCTTTAAACTACCATTTGTTGCTGATGCAGTTACTTTATCAGAAGTAATACCCTCAACAGTAATTGAAATTGGGTTATCTAAACCAATATATACCACGTTCATTTTATCTGCAGAGATAGTAGCTGAACTTGGTCGGTTTACCACCATGTAGTTTGAGTTTAAGATATCTACCACTACTGGTTTTCCATCTTCCATAAACGTAAACTTACCGGTAAACTTGTGTTCTCCTAATCCTGATGCTACAGATGAACCTTCTACCTGACCAGCTTTAATTCTTGATTGTGGAATAGTTGCACCATTAACCACTACCGAAGTAGGAACTGTAGAAGTATCGTAACGACCTAATACTACTTTATACGTAATAGCTTCTCCTTGATAATAAACCGCTTTATCTGGAATTACCATTGCTTGGTAATTTTTCATAGAAGCAGCTTGTTTTAACGAATTACCTAAAAACAAGTTATAAGCTTCATGCTCTAATTGGCGAACATCATTTTGTAATGATGACAAATAAGCCAAAGAAGAAACTGCCGGATATCCTTTAAAGTGATAATCTAAATAAGGAATATCTTGATTGTCTTTATTTTTAACAGGGTTTGTATTGAATTTTTCATCAACATGCTCTAACAAAAACTTATATTTTGTATCACCTGCAACAATCGCTTTAAAATCGGCACGGTATTTCTCAAAACGAGATACAATTTCTTTACCTTTTGCAGATAATCCGTCTTTTTCAAACCATCCGTAATCAATTTCCTGCCCTTTGTCCATTTGTTCATAAGGCAATTTGTTGGTTACCGGATCATTTACAAATCCTTTAGTAGCATCACCTTTTAATGAACCAATATAATTGTAAAATTCACTAGAAAGTTTTTGTACTTTTTGCGCCATTTGGTACGGCTCGCTATAACGTGCTGGTTCATCGTTAGCTTTCATAGCCAAACCATCAAACAACACTTTATTAGTTTCATCGGCAGTTACGTTAGCCGACTCAAACTTTTCGTTCATTAATCCAAAAGCTGTTAAAACCTCTTTCGACATATTAAGCGCCATCATCGCGATGAACACTAAATACATCAGGTTAATCATCTTCTGTCTTGGGGTTTGTTTTCCTCCTGCCATGTCTAATTAGATAGATTTAAATGTTAATACTAATTAGCTGTTTTTCCCATAGCAGATAACATTCCGCCATAAACTGCATTTAAAGTTGATAAATTTGAAGTTAATGACATCATTTGCTCTTTTAATTTCAAGTTATTTTCAGCAACTTCTCTGTTAATATCTGCATTTTTAGTAGCGCTATCCAATTGTACTTTGTACATAGAGTTCAACGTTTCTAATTGTTGTGCTGCTTGAGCCATTTCTTCTGCATATCTGTTAGAAGATGCTACTGTTTCCACAGTAGGAGCAATTCCTTTTGCTGCTGCTTCGAAATTTTTGATGCTGTCGCGTAAACTTTCCATTAAGTTTCCGTCTATTTTAGCTTCTCTTAAAATGTTATCTAATTTTTCAGACAACAAACTTCTTTCCATTGTAGGTTGTGCTACTGCAACTTGTTGTACAGGTGCAGACGCTGCATAAGCTGGCGCAGCTGCTCTTGTTTGTACAGCTGGTGCTACTTGTTGAGAACCACCTACAGATGTAGTAGAAACCGTACCTGTAACACCTACGTTTCCTGCTACCTGCATAGCTCTTGGTTCACCACCTTTTAATTCTGGATAAACTCGTGCCCAATCTAATTCGTCATCTACTGGTTCAAAAGCAGAGATTGCGAAAATCAAAGCTTCTGTTAACAAACCTACCATTAACATATTGTTACCATTTAAAGGTCCCAATTCCATGTGTGTAATTTTAAATAAAGCACCTACGATTACAACTGCTGCTCCCATACCGTAGCAGAAATTCATTACTTTTTTTGGTATAGCCATCTTATCTTAAATATTTAAATTTTTAGTTAGTTAATTTTTATTCTTGTTTTAATTATTTTGCGTTTCTTCCACTTTGCGGAGCATTTGCTTCGTTTAATAAACCAGGACCTGGAGCTGAAACTACTGTTCTAAACCCGATGTAACAACGAGCAGAATCGGCATTTTCTTTATCACGTGTTGCTACTTGTAAGAAATAATTTGGATCTCTCCAAGAGCCACCACGAACTGATTTTAAAGGATTTGTTGTTTCTCTACCTTTTGGTTTTAAGCCTGATTGCATAATATAAGTACCTTCGTCATAAGAAGAATCTGTCCACTCTGCAACGTTTCCAGCCATATTATAAAGGTTGTAACCGTTTGGTTTGTAAGAACGTGCTTCTGCTGTATATAAAGCGCCGTCTACTGCATAATCTGCGCGATCTGGTTTAAAGTTTGCCAAGAAACAAGCTTTCTCATCTGTAGTATAAGGTCCACCCCATGGATACATTGCATTTTTAAGACCACCACGTGCTGCATACTCCCATTCTGATTCATTTGGAATACGGTACTCATATAAATTATGGTTCATATTGCGGTCTGAAGTGTATGCCTTTTTGTAAAGTGTTCTCCATGCAGCAAACGCTTTTGCTTGATGCCACGTTACACCTACTACTGGATATTCACCGTAAGCTTCGTGCCAAAAATATTCTCTGAACATTGGTTCATTGTAAGAATAGTTAAAGTTTTTCACCCACGCTGTAGTATCCGGATAAACATTAATAATTTCTGTTTTTAAGAACTTTGCCTGACGGTTTCTAACTTCGTTAGAAGCATCATTTATATAACCGTTCTCATCCCACCAAGAATATTTGAAGTTTAATTTCTTAACATCAAACGTTACCATACCGTTTAGATTTTGGTTTGCTGGAATGTACAATGAATCCATAACCTCAACGTAATACTCATCTGGGTAACGGCGAGGATCTGTAATTAATCGTGCTTTTTTATTTAAACGACGACCTGCATATTCATCATCATCCATAGCCATACTGTAATAGTTATCATACATATAACGATCGTATGCTGTTTGATTTTGATTTAATGAAGGATCTTGAACTTCTTGAAATGCAAACGCACCAATTCCACCTGCAGTAGCATCCATTCCCATTTCATCTGCCATAATTGCCAAACGGGTTCTTACGATAGAATCTTTAACAAACTCGACAAACTTACGATACTGGTTGTTTGTAACTTCTGTTTCATCCATATACATAGAACCAATAGTCACTGAACGAGCTGGTGCGTCTTCAGCTCCAAGTAAATCTTCATGAGTTTTACCCATTGTAAAAGATCCACCCGGAATAAAAGCCATTCCCTGTGGCTTTTCGGTAATCCAGCGTTTCCCTTGTACTCCATCTAGTAGCTCTCCTCTGTCTCCAGAACCACAACTGAACAATAACGAGACAACTGCAGAAAGTGTAATGAACTTCTTCATATATTAATTGGGGTTTTATTTTAAAAATTATTCAAAGCGTAAACCTATTTAATTATTTTTAAATATACAACGAAATCTTAAAAAAAAATTTAATTTATATTTAACAATTTAATTTAAAACACAGTTAGCCTAACAGTTTTTTGTTTGCACGCCACCATCTTTCGGGCACAATATTCTGTAAAGACTGCTTGTAATCATCATAACTACAAGGAAATAATACTTTACGACTGTCGTTTTCTAAACTGTTTATTTCAATCCACCATCGATCAGAAATATCGCTTTTAAAAAAAATTAATTCCTGTTCTTCTAGTGGCACAATATATTTTAGGTATGTTGATTTGCTAATATAGGGATATTCATTCATTCTGAAGTTAAATCCCTCAACAAAATACCATAAAATCTGCGTAATTAACAAACTTTTTTGCGATATATTATCGATATTAAAAATACCAAAGCTACTTACACGGTCACTTAAACCGGCGTAACGTGCTAATGCACAGATTTCTCGCCCATCGAAACCATTTGGATTAAACTGTGAAAAAAATCCTAAATCGGCTGATTTTATTGCGTTGATATCCAAACTTACCAAATCGGCATCGCGCAATACAGGCTCGGCAATTTTAACATCATTAATAATTTCTCCCAAGCGATAAGCTTCAAAATACATTTTATCGATAAGATCGATTTCTTCTTGCGAGTTAAAATAGGTTTGATAGCCCAGGACGCTGAAGTTATGCAGATTGGTTGGCGTATCCATAATAATACGGGTCATGAAATTTTCTGATGGGTTTTCCACGTCGGCAGCTACATCAATTTTATTATCAATGCAAACCAAATTTACGTTTTGCTCCAACGCATCGTATCCGCGGTACATACCAAAGGTTAAATCTTGTGATCCGCCTAAAACAATTGGCACAATATTCTGCTTTAAAAGATCAGCAACAAGCATTTTTACGGCAACGTAGGTATCTTCTATACTTTCGCCTGCTTCAATGGTTCCTAAATCGATTATTTTTTTTGTCCAATTTCCTGGAAAAAGCTGGTACAAATTCTTTCTGAATTCATCAAAACCAACATCGTCAATTGTATTAGAAACTCCGCGATTTTCGGTAACCGTTATAATAGCCAACTGTACATTATCTGTTTCGGGCAACGATTTTTGGGTATGAATTCCCATTGTTTTACCTAACGAATGTTTAGGCAAGGTATTTATAAACTGTTCTAATTCGGCAGAAATAGGTTGTAAAATTTCGTACATCATACGTTGTTATTTTTTTGTTGTACGTTTAGTTGTTGTTGTTTTGGCAGTTTTTGCTGCTGGTTTTTTAGTTGCGGTTTTCTTTGCAGCTGTTTTTTTAGCCGGAGCTTTTTCTTCGATTATTTTCTGAATTTCTTCTAAAGTTAAAGCAGCGGCATCGATATCTTTACTTAATTCTATTTTTACTTTACCTTGTAAAATAACCGATCTACCCCAACGTGCTTTTTCTACACGAATTCCTTCTGCTTTAAAATCGTGAATAACCTTGTCTTTTTCTTTTTGAATTTTATCTTCGATCAATTCTTCAACATCGTTGGTAGAAAGATTATCGAAATTATATTTTTTATTTACGTTGATGAACATGTTGTTCCATTTGATAAACGGACCAAAACGACCAACACCTTTCTGAACCGGCAACCCTTGATAAATTGCAATAGGCGCATCGGCTTTTTGTTTTTCTTTGATTAATTCTATGGCGCGATCTAACGTTACATCTAACGGATCTTCGCCTTTTGCAAGCGATACAAACATTTCGGCATAACGCACATAAGGGCCAAAACGACCATTGTTCACTTCGACTGTTTCACCTTCATACTGGCCCAATGCTTTAGGAAGCAGGAACAACTGCAACGCTTCTTCTAAACCTATCGTTCCTATGTTTTGAGTAGGATTTAAACTAGCAAACTGTTTTTCTTCGTCTTCGGCATCGCCAATTTGAGCTACCGGACCAAATTTACCCAAACGTACCAGAACAACTTTTCCTGATTTTGGATCGTTTCCTAAAATACGTTCGCCTGATTCGCGATCTGCATTTTTCTCCACATCAATCACCGTTGGATGAAAATGACCGTAAAATTCGTTCATCATTTTTGTCCAATCTAAATTTCCTTCGGCAATTTCATCGAAACTTCCTTCAACACGAGCCGTGAAATTATAATCTAAAATCGTTTCGAAATTTTTCACCAAGAAGTCGGTTACAATATTTCCTATATCGGTTGGAATTAATTTTCCTTTATCGGCACCTACTTTTTCTAATTGGGTTGCGGTAGAAATTTTATCATTCTGTAATCGCAAAACCTGATAGTTACGTTCGGTACCTTCGGCAATCCCTTTTTCTACATAATTACGTGCAATGATGGTTGAAATTGTTGGCGCATACGTTGACGGACGACCAATTCCCAATTCTTCTAACTTTTTAACCAAAGCAGCTTCGGTATAACGAGCCGGCGGACGCGAAAAACGTTGTGTAGCTGTGATACCATTACTTGTTAAAAGTTCATTTACTTTCATCGCTGGCAATAAACCTTCTTGTTCTTCATCTTCATCATCGTTTCCTTCCAAATAAACTTTTAAAAATCCTTCAAAAAGTAAAACTTCACCTGTTGCAACAAAATGCTGGTTGTGTTTATTGGCAACAATGGTAACGTTGGTACGTTCTAACTGTGCATCGCTCATTTGTGAAGCCAATGTACGTTTCCAGATTAATTCGTACAAACGTGCCTGATCACGATCAATATTTACCGTATGTTTAGACATATCTGTGGGGCGAATAGCCTCGTGCGCTTCTTGCGCGCCTTTTGCTTTGGTAGAAAAATTGCGTGGTTTACTGAATTCTTTTCCGTAAAAATTCACAATTTCTGTTTCGGCAGCTTTTATGGCATCTTGTGACAGGTTTACGCTATCGGTTCTCATATAAGTAATTAATCCGCTTTCGTACAAACGCTGTGCTAACATCATGGTTTGCGAAACCGAATAATACAACTTACGCGATGCTTCCTGCTGTAAAGTTGATGTGGTAAACGGTGCTGCCGGAGATTTTTTTGCCGGTTTGGTTTCTAAATCGGAAACCTTAAATTGTGCACCTATATTTTGTTCTAAAAAAGCTTGTGCTTCTTTTTGAGTTTTAAAGTTTTTAGGCAATTTCGCTTTAAACGATTTACCGTTTGCCGCAACAAATTCTGCCGTAATGCTAAAAGATGATTCGGTGTTAAAACCTTCAATTTCACGTTCGCGTTCTACAATTAATCGAACAGAAACAGATTGCACACGACCGGCAGATAAACCTGCACGTACTTTTTTCCATAAAACTGGCGATAATTCGTAACCAACCAAACGGTCTAAAACACGGCGTGCCTGTTGTGCGTTTACCAAATTATAATCTATGGTACGCGGATTTTCTATTGCTTTTTGAATGGCTGTTTTGGTAATTTCGTGAAAAACGATACGTTTGGTATTTTCTTCTTTCAATTTTAATTCTTCTGCCAAATGCCAAGCAATTGCCTCACCCTCGCGATCCTCATCGGATGCCAACCAAACCATTTCGGCTTTTTTAGACAGATCTTTCAGTTTTTTAACAACCGCTTTTTTATCGGCAGAAACTTCGTATTTCGGTTTAAAATTATTCTCAATATCAACACCAATTTCTTTTGAAGGTAAATCGGCAATGTGTCCAAAACTTGATTCTACCTGATAATCTTTCCCTAAAAATTTTTCTATCGTTTTTGCCTTTGCAGGCGACTCTACAATCACTAAATTCTTTGCCATTCGTTTCTTTATTTGAAAAGCAAAAGTATATGATTTTTTTAAATTAGCGTTTTTTTGATTTTTTTTAATTGTATTGTTTTAAATTTTGAGAGATGATTTTCTTTACAATAGTAACCAATTCTTTAGGCTCAATTACCTTGATTTGATGATTGTGCGATAGTATTTCGGACACCAGTTCCATTGTTGGAATTACTTGTAAACTAATTATTGTTTTACCGTTTTCTATTTCGGTTTTTTGTGATTTATGAATGGGCAACGTGCTGAAATACTTACCGTATTCTATTGAAGTTTCTATTTTCACGGTTGTTTTTTCCAAGAAACCATCTAACGGTTTTGTTGTAACGCCCATAAAATTTTTAAAGTGATTTTGAATATCAATAGTATCCTTTAAAACAAATTCGGTTGTTACTTCACAATTATAAATTCTATCTAACGCAAAAGTTTTCAGGTTATTTATTTTCAGTCCGTCTTTAATTTCAAAACCCACAACATACCAGCGATTTTTGCTTTCTTTTAACGCCAGCGGCATTAATTTGCGTTTATTAGCTTTGTACTGATCGAACTTTTGGTAATTAAATTCCAAATGTTTTTTTAAACAAATTGCTTCTTTAATAGTAGAATAATTTTCTAATCCGGTACCTTTCCGGTTATCAATCAAAATAAAATTATTGTTAGATACATCTTGGGCAATATTCAGCATCTTTAAACTTTCAATGGTAAAAAGCTGACTGTTTTTTGATGTTTTTTGTGAAGCATCATCCAGTAAAATATATTTCATTTTGGCTTTATTGTACACGATTTTAATTTTTAAAGACGATTCAATATCCTTTAAATCGCGCTGAAAAGTCCGCAACGATACGCTGTGATCTTCATCGATAAAAGAATTTTTCAATTTATTGTTTAATTCTTCAAAGGTTAAACCGTTTTCGCCCTGAAGTTGAAAAATTTCTACAATTCGCGTTAGCCTGCTTAATAAGTTGTGTTTGTTTGCCATAATTATTCAAAAGTGTTTTTAAAAAGTTCTTCAATGGCGTTTATGCCAAATATGTTGATGTTTCGGGTGCCGATTCCTGCAAAATGATGCGATGTAATTTTTGGCTGATTTTTTAATTCGATAAAATTCTTATGCTGAAAATCCCAATAAAACCATTGCGCCACATCTTGATTGTACACAAAAATTTTTTTGTTGCTATTAATTGCCATTTGTACAGCCCATGCGGTTCCGCCTTTAACCTGCAATTTTTCGTTTACTGTTTTAAGGCTTGATACGGCATAAATTTCATCGGCATTTTTTACCTGAAACCAATTTCGCGATAAAAATTTTAAGTACAGGTTTATTTTAGATCGTTTTAAAACCTCGTTGGCCTTCATTACATTTTCAACACCTTCTTTGAATTCATCATCGGTTAATTCGTATTTGTTTTCAGATGTATGATGCTTTGTTTTGTACGAATACGCCACCACTGAAACATTGAACTTTTCTGCAAAAAATTCAAAATAAGAATCGGCACCTTCTGCCCCACCCGAATAACATGTATGATGATTTATGAGTTTCATAAGGTAAATATACAAATTAAAAACGACGTTAAATGACGTGTTAAAAATATTTAGAATTCATCTGCCATCTTGTCACACAAAAAATTTTAATTGTATCTTTGCGAATTGATTTAGTACACGACCGTGATTTATGGAAAAGGTAATTGAAGAACAAAAACAAGGAACAAGCCTGGTTTTAGATCAGCAAGAAAATAATACCAAAAAGTTATTTATAGAGAGTTATGGCTGCCAGATGAATTTTTCTGATAGTGAAATTGTTGCATCTATTTTAGCTAACGAAGGTTATAACACCACACAAAATTTAGAAGAAGCCGATTTGGTTTTGGTTAATACGTGTTCTATTCGCGATAAAGCCGAACAAACCATTCGTAAGCGTTTAGAAAAATACAATGCCGTAAAATCGATTAATCCGTCTATGAAAGTAGGTGTTTTGGGTTGTATGGCAGAACGTTTGAAAAGCAAGTTTTTAGAAGAAGAAAAAATTGTGGATATGGTTGTAGGGCCAGATGCTTACAAAGATATTCCAAACCTTTTAAAAGATGTTGGCGAAGGTCGCGATGCCATTAACGTAATTCTATCAAAAGAAGAAACCTATGGCGATATTGCTCCGGTTCGTTTAAACAGTAACGGCGTAACCGCTTTTGTTTCTATTACACGTGGTTGCGACAATATGTGTACTTTTTGCGTGGTTCCTTTTACTCGCGGACGTGAGCGTTCTCGTGAACCGCAAAGTATCATGGAAGAGATTAAAGATTTACACCAACGCGGTTTTAAAGAAATTACGTTGTTAGGGCAAAACGTAGATTCGTATTTGTGGTACGGCGGCGGATTGAAGAAAGATTTTGTAAAAGCAACCGAAATGCAAAAAGCAACTGCGGTAGATTTTGCACAGCTTTTAGATATGTGTGCTACAAGTTACCCTAAAATGCGTTTCCGTTTTTCAACATCGAATCCGCAGGATATGCACGAAGAAGTTATTCACGTAATGGCGAAGCATCACAATATCTGTAAATACATTCATTTACCGGTTCAGTCGGGATCTACTCGTATTTTACACGAAATGAACCGTCAGCACACACGTGAAGAATACATGGATTTGGTTGATAGAATCTATAAAATTATTCCAGAAATTTCTTTATCTCAAGATATGATTACAGGTTTCCCAACAGAAACCGAAGAAGATCACCAAGATACATTATCATTAATGGAATATGTAAATTACGACTTTGGATATATGTTTGCTTATTCTGAACGCCCTGGAACAATGGCTGCCAGAAAAATGGAAGACGATGTGCCTGAACCAGTGAAAAAACGAAGATTGCAAGAAATTGTAGATTTACAACAACGCATTGCAATGGAACGTACCAAACGTTTTGTAGGACAAACAGTAGAGGTTTTAATTGAAAAAACATCTAAACGTTCAGACGAACATTGGTCTGGAAGAAATTCACAAAACACAACTGTCGTTTTCCCAAAAGGAAATTATAAAGTAGGCGATTTTGTATTGGTAAAAGTAAACGATTGTACATCGGCAACCTTAATTGGTGAAGGTATCGGTTATTCACAAATGCAATAGTTAATAATTTTTTGTAACCACAGATTAAAGAATTTTCACTGATGAACTATGGAAACATACAGAAATGATGAGACATACGAAATAATTGGTATTTGTATGGAAGTTCACATAAATCTTGGATGAGGATTACTTGAAATAATTTATAAAGACGCTATTGAAATTGAATTAAAAGCAAAGAATATTCCTTTTGAAAGAGAGAAAGAATTTCCAATTGAATACAAAGGACAAATATTGCCGCATAGGTTTTATGCAGATTTTGTTGTAAATGGAAATATTATTTTAGAAATAAAAGCTGTTAGGGAATTTTCAAAAGAACATTTGGCGCAGTTATTAAACTATATGAAAATATCTCGTTCTGAATTAGGGCTTCTTTTTAATTTTTACCCAAGTTCATTACAATACAAAAGATATATTTTATGATATCACAAGTAATAATTTGTGATAATCCATAAATCTGTGGTTGAATTATCAAATCAATTACATTTTAAATATATGAGCTAAATTTAGTTCATGTTTAAAGTCAAAGTACATTACAACTTTAAACCTTAAACAAAACAAAAAACTATGGAAAACGTTCAAAGCATCAAACAACGTTTTGAAATTATAGGTAACGACATTAAACTAAATCGGGCATTGGAGAAAGCCATTCAGGTAGCTCCGACCGATATTTCTGTTTTGGTTACTGGTGAAAGCGGTGTTGGTAAAGAAAATATTCCAAAAATTATACACGCGTTATCGCACCGAAAACACGGAAAATACATTGCGGTAAACTGTGGTGCTATTCCAGAAGGAACCATAGATTCTGAACTTTTTGGACACGAAAAAGGTGCCTTTACAGGAGCTGTTGGCAGTCGCGAAGGTTATTTTGAAGTTGCAAACGGCGGTACCATTTTTTTAGATGAAGTAGGCGAATTACCTTTAACCACACAGGTTAGACTGCTTCGTGTTTTAGAAAACGGTGAATTTATCAAAGTAGGATCATCAAAAGTTCAAAAAACCGATGTGCGTATTGTAGCAGCAACCAACGTTAAAATGTTCGAAGCTATTGATAAAGGTAAGTTTCGTGAAGATCTATATTATCGTTTAAGCACTGTTGAAATTGCATTACCTCCTTTACGTGAACGTGGTGACGATATTCATTTGCTTTTCCGTAAGTTTTCATCAGATTTTGCACATAAATACAAAATGCCACCTATAAAATTATCGGCAGAAGCAGCAGAATACCTAATGCATTATCGCTGGAGCGGAAACATTCGTCAATTAAGAAATATTGCCGAGCAGATTTCTGTCATCGAAACCAACCGTGAAATCAACCTAAAAACAATACAATCATATCTGCCCGAACGAAATGCTCAATTACCATCACTTATCGAAACAAAAAAATCAGAAAGTGATTTCAGCAACGAACGCGAAATTTTATACAAGGTTTTATTTGATATGAAAGCCGATTTAACCGACTTAAAAAAATTAACGTTAGAGCTTATGAACAACTCTAACTCTAGTCAAGTTCAAGAAACCAACAAATCGTTAATCCAACGTATTTATGGTCAAAACGATGAATCGCAGGTTAAACAAACCAATCGTTCCATTCCTTTATCTGAACACACTTCTTCGTCTGCAAACAATGCACAAGAAGAAATTTTAGAAGATGAAAACGATTATTTAATTGCCGAAACCATTGACGAAGAAGAAACGTTAAAATTAGAAGAAAAAGAAATTCAGCTTATTAAAAAAGCATTAGAACGCAATAGCGGGAAACGCAAGGCTGCAGCAGATGAATTAGGAATTTCGGAACGAACCTTATACAGAAAAATCAAACAATATGATTTGTAAGTTTTAGTCTTAAAGTCAGATGTCTAAAGTCATAAAGTCTGAATTGAGAAAAATAAAACAATATATACAAATCAACGAACGATTCAACAATTCAACAGTTCAACCAATGAAAATACAAGCCAAATTATACAAACTTACAGCATTACTTTTCTGTTTGATTTTATCGAGCTGTGGTGCTTACAATTTTACAGGAACTGGAAAAATTGATGCAGAAAACTTTCAGGTAAACTATTTTTTAAACAATGCCGAACTGGTTGAACCAGGTATTGAACGTACTTTTACTATGAAATTGCAAGATTTACTAGTAAACCAAACCAGCCTGAACATGACCAATACTAATGCCGATTTGGTTTACGAAGGCGAAATTACCCAGTACCGTATTTCACCAATGACCGCAACTGCCGATCAAACCGCAGCACAAAACCGTTTGTATATTGCAATAAATGTTCGTTTCACCAACAAGAAAAATCCGGATGATGATTTTGAAAAAACCTTTTCGCATTTTTACGATTATCCGGCAAACGATCAATTAATTGGTGGAACATTAAATACCGCATTAGACGAAATTTACGAACGTATTACACAAGATGTTTTTAACGCTTCGCTAGCAAAATGGTAGTTATATGAATGCACAACAATACATACAGTGGTTAAACAATCCGTACCAACTAACTACGGACAATACAACAGCGCTAAAAAATATTATTGACGAATATCCGTACTTACAATCGGCTCGTGCTTTGTATTTAAAAGCGTTAAACCAGCAACGCAGTTTTTTGTACAACAGCGAACTTAAAAAAACCGCTGCCTACACAACCGATCGCGATGTGTTGTTTGATTATATTGTTTCCGAAGATTTTGTAACATACCAACCATTACATATTGAAGATTTAAATGTGGTTGATGCAGATTATATCGAATTTAAAAAACCCGAACCAACTTTAGACGAAACCATTGAAAAACGTGTTTTAGATACGTTGGTTTATATTGAAAATCAGGATAAGGAAACCGAATTGATTCAAAAAATCGATCAAATTTCTAAATCGAAAATCGAAGCTAATAAACTTGAAAAAGAAACTGCTTTGATTGAAGAACAACAGATTTCAGCCGAAGAAGTTCCTTCAGAAGAAATTCATCAGTTGCAAGAAAATTTAGAAGTAGGTAAACCTTTAGATTTTTCACAAAACGATAAATTTTCGTTTACCGAATGGTTAAAATTAACATCGGCACAGCCAATTGAACGAGATTCCACAGAAATTCCGAACGAAAACACCGCACCAATCGTAAAAGATATTGTTGAAGAAACAATTCCTGTTAAACAAAAAAACATGGATTTAATAGATCGGTTTATCGAAACAAATCCTAAAATTACTCCAAGCAAATCGGCTGTTGTTCCCACAATAAATTTAGACCGTTTAAATGAGGAAGAACCTTTTTACATGACCGAAACTTTGGCTCGAATTTATTTAGAACAAAAAAAATATCAGAAAGCAATACAAGCTTATGAAATTTTAATTTTGAAATATCCAGAAAAAAGTAGTTTATTTGCAAATCGAATTTTCGATATAAAAAAATTACAAGAGTTTAATAATATATAAAACAAATAAATATGTTTACAATTTTTTTAGTGTTAATCACCATTGTTGCCCTACTTTTAATCATTGTTATTATGATTCAAAACCCTAAAGGCGGCGGTTTAGATTCATCGTTAGGTGGTTCAACATCTATTGGTGGTGTGCAAAACACAAATAAATTTTTAGATAAAAGTACATGGACTTTGGCTGCGGCTTTGGTAATTTTAATTTTAGTTTCAAGCTTAAGTTTCCAAGGTGGTTATTCTACCGACTCTAAAATTTTAGATCCAAACACCGTTGTAGCTCCACCAGCTGCTTTACCTACTGCAGGTGCAGCACAAGGTCAACCAGCACAAAACACTCCAAGTGAACAAGCGCCTGCCACTACACCGGCACAACCTGCTAACTAAATTATAGTGAAATTCATAAATTAATGCCAGCTTGTCATAAGCTGGCATTTTTATTTCTGTCAAAATATCACTTTTTTTCGGTTGGCATACTTTTGGTCAAAACAATAACAAATCAATTTAAAAAAAATAAACTTAAATAGTATGGCATTAAACGTTAAACCATTAGCAGACCGCGTTATTATTGAACCAGCTGCTGCAGAAACTCAAACTGCTTCAGGTATCATTATTCCAGACACAGCAAAAGAGAAACCACAAAAAGGAACTGTTGTTGCTGTTGGTAACGGTAAAAAAGACGAGCCGTTAACCGTAAAAGTTGGCGACACTGTTTTATACGGAAAATATGCAGGTACCGATTTAAAATTAGAAGGCAAAGATTTCTTAATCATGCGTGAAGAAGATATTTTGGCAATTATATAAGTTCAAAGTTTCAGGTTTAAAGTTTCAAGTTTTTTTTAGAAAACAACTTTAAACAATAATAAACATTAAACAATTTAAACAAAAAATTATGGCAAAAGATATAAAATTTGATATTGAAGCACGCGACGGTTTAAAACGCGGTGTTGATGCATTGGCAAATGCAGTAAAAGTAACTTTAGGTCCTAAAGGGCGTAACGTAATTATTTCTAAATCATTCGGCGCACCACACGTAACAAAAGACGGTGTTTCGGTTGCTAAAGAAATTGAATTAGCGGATACGTTAGAAAACATGGGTGCGCAAATGGTTAAAGAAGTAGCAAGTAAAACCAACGATTTAGCTGGTGATGGTACAACAACTGCAACTGTTTTAGCTCAAGCTATTGTTAAAGAAGGATTAAAAAACGTTGCTGCAGGTGCAAATCCAATGGATTTAAAACGTGGAATTGACAAAGCAGTTGATGCTATTGTTACCGATTTAGCAAAACAAACGCAAGAAGTTGGATCGACTACCGAAAAAATCAAACAAGTAGCATCAATTTCAGCTAACAACGACGAAGTTATTGGTGAATTAATCGCTGAAGCTTTTGGTAAAGTTGGTAAAGAAGGGGTAATCACTGTTGAAGAAGCTAAAGGAACGGATACGTATGTTGATGTTGTAGAAGGAATGCAGTTTGACAGAGGATATCTTTCGCCTTATTTCGTTACAAATCCAGAAAAAATGGAAACGGAATTCGACAATCCTTATATCTTATTGTACGATAAAAAAATATCTTCATTAAAAGAGTTATTACCTGTTTTAGAACCAGTTGCACAATCAGGAAAAGCTTTGTTAATCATTGCTGAAGATGTAGATGGTGAGGCGTTATCAACTTTGGTTGTAAACAAATTGCGTGGCGCATTGAAAATTGCTGCTGTAAAAGCGCCAGGTTTTGGTGACCGTAGAAAAGCAATGTTAGAAGACATCGCTATTTTAACAGGCGGAACAGTAATTGCAGAAGAAAGCGGTTATACGTTAGAAAACGCAACGTTAGAAATGTTAGGAACTGCAGAAAAAGTTTCTATTGATAAAGACAATACAACTATTGTAAACGGTGCGGGTGATGCTGATTTGATTAAAAACAGAGTAAATCAAATTAAGGCTCAAATGGAAACTACAACATCTGATTACGATCGTGAGAAGTTACAAGAGCGTTTAGCTAAATTAGCTGGTGGTGTAGCAGTACTTTACGTTGGTGCAGCCTCTGAAGTGGAAATGAAAGAGAAAAAAGACCGTGTAGACGATGCTTTACATGCAACACGTGCTGCTGTTGAAGAAGGTATTGTTGCAGGTGGTGGTGTAGCTTTATTAAGAGCAAAAGCTGCTTTAACTAGTGTTGATGCTTTAAATGCAGACGAAAAAACAGGCATTCAGATTGTTTCTCGCGCTATTGAATCACCTTTAAGAACTATTGTTGAAAATGCAGGTTTAGAAGGATCTGTAATCGTTGCAAAAGTTGCCGAAGGTTCAGGAAATTACGGATACAATGCCAAAACCGACGAATATGTTGATATGTTAACAGCAGGTATCATCGATCCTAAAAAAGTAACTCGTGTAGCTTTAGAAAACGCAGCTTCGGTTGCAGGTATGATTTTAACTACAGAATGTGCTTTAGTTGATATTAAAGAAGAAGGTGCAAGCCAAATGCCTATGGGCGGCGGTATGCCAGGAATGATGTAAGATCATTATAATAAAATCTCTCAAAAGCAGCTCTAATTTGGAGCTGCTTTTTTTATTTAAACTATTCACAATTAACAATTATTTAATCATAATCCATCTAATTAGTCGTAAATTGATAGGAGAATCATAAAACTTAAAATAATGAGTACAAACAAAGTTTACGACAGACCAAAATTTAAAGATCAGTACGACAATTACATCAACGGAAGATGGACACCACCTGCATCAGGTAAATATTTTGATGTAATTACGCCTTTAGATGGCACTGTAATGACTAAAGCAGCACATTCTAACGCACAAGATTTAGAATTAGCAGTTGACGCAGCTGCAGAGGCGTTTAAAACGTGGGGTAAAACATCTGCAACAGAACGCAGTATTATTCTAAACAAAATTGCAGATCGAATTGAGCAAAATTTAGAATACATAGCAGCCGTAGAAACAACCGACAACGGTAAACCAGTGCGCGAAACATTAAATGCAGATATTCCGTTGGCTATTGACCATTTCCGTTATTTTGCCGGAGTTATTCGTGCCGAAGAAGGTTCGTTAACAGAATTAGATCAAAATACGGTTTCGCTAATTGTACACGAGCCAATTGGTGTTGTAGCACAAATTATCCCTTGGAACTTCCCTATTTTAATGGCTGTTTGGAAAATTGCACCAGCTTTGGCTGCAGGAAATACCATTGTTTTAAAACCTGCCGAATCAACTCCAATTTCCATCTTAGTATTAATGGAAGTAATCGGCGATTTGTTACCACCGGGTGTTTTAAACGTTGTTAACGGTTTCGGAGCCGAATTAGGTCAAGAGTTGGTTGGAAATCCTAAAGTTTCAAAAGCAGCATTTACCGGTTCAACAGCCACAGGACGTATGGTTATGCAATACGCTACAGAAAACATCATTCCGGTAACTTTAGAATTGGGTGGTAAATCACCAAACGTTTTCTTTGAATCGGTAATGGATGAAGACGATGATTATTTAGACAAAGCAATTGAAGGCGCTGTGTTGTTTGCCTTAAATCAAGGTGAAATTTGTACATGTCCATCTCGTTTGTTAATTCAAGAATCTATTTACGATAAATTTATTGATAAGGTCGTAGCCCGTGTAAATGCCATTAAAGCAGGAAACCCGTTAGATACTGCAACTATGATTGGTGCACAGGCATCTAAAATTCAATACGACAAAATTTTAAACTACATTAATCTTGGTAAAGAAGAAGGCGCAGAAGTACTAACCGGTGGTGACGCCAATCATTTTGATGGTGAAATTGAAAACGGTTACTACATTAAACCAACTTTGTTAAAAGGACATAACAAAATGCGTGTGTTCCAAGAAGAAATTTTTGGACCAGTATTAGCTGTTACTACCTTTAAAGATGAAGCTGAAGCTATTGAAATTGCCAACGATACCATTTACGGTTTAGGGGCAGGTGTTTGGACTCGTGATGCACATCAATTATATCAAATTCCACGCGCTATTCAAGCCGGTCGCGTTTGGGTAAACCAATACCACAGTTATCCTGCCGGAGCTCCTTTTGGTGGATATAAACTTTCGGGTATCGGTAGAGAAAATCACAAAATGATGTTAGGACATTACCGCCAAACAAAAAACATGTTGATTTCTTACGACAAGAAAAAATTAGGTTTCTTTTAAAAATGAGATTATGACAAAAACATCCAGATTATCAGCTACCCCAAAAGCTTTGGAACTGATTAAAGAATTAGCGCAAGAACACGGAGATTTAATGTTTTACCAAGCAGGTGGATGCTGCGAAGGCACGCAACCCATGTGCTTTAAAAAAGGAGGTTATTTCCCAAGGATGCGCGACGTTTTAATTGGTGAGCTGTTGGGATATGATTTTTGGATTGATCATAATTTGTTTGAATATTGGAAACATGCTCATTTTGAACTCGATGTTTTAGACGGATTTGGAACCGGGGGTTTTTCACTCGAAATTCCTAAGGGCAAAACTTTTAAAGTAAATTACACTATTTTTACTCCAGAAGAAACAGCCCAATTACCAGAACCAATACTATATAAAGATCGAAATAAGTAAAAAAAAATCCGCTCTACAATTTATTTAGAGCGGATTTTTTTATTGATATAATTTACGATTCTCTTTCGTATTTACAGCAACCGTGTAAATTATCGTAATTATCTGTTGTTGCTTTCACTTCTTTAGTATCGTGGCCTGCTTTAGCAACCGATTCTTGTACTTTTTTAGACGATGTTTTATTTTCATCTATAATTAAATGTAACATCTGATCATCGGCATGCCATGTAGCCGATTTTACTCCTTTTACACCAAAAGCGGCTTTTTCGATACGTTTTTTACACATATCACAATTGCCCTTAACTTCTACATCAACTTTTGCATTTTTACTTTTCTTTTCTTGAGCTGTAGATGTAAATGCAACACCTAAAACAGCTAACATCAATACTAAATATTTTTTCATTTTTCTTTATTTTAAATTGTTAGTTATTCTTTTAATTATTATAATTTAAATTTCTCGATATTTGTCATTCCGATACTTCGACAGGCTCAGTACAAGCTAAAGGAGGAATCTTTTTTTAACACTAAAGATTGCTTTGCCAGTTCGCAAGCTCGGGTCTTCACTACACTACGTTTCGTTCAGAATGACAAACCAAACGTTAGACATTCAACATTATGACTTTTGACTTAATTACTATTTAATTTTAAATCGTAAACCGGCATAATACATCTGTCCAAAAATCGGTCCGTATATAATAGTACTATCAAATTCATTGCCAAAAGGATCATCTGCTCCTAAAATCACTCTGTGTTGTTGATAATTCCCAATGTTTTCGCCACCTACATACACTTCAAAATTATCAGAAAAAACTTTTGTTACCTGCGCATTAATCGTAGAAAACGGATTAGTGTAACTTGCCAATTGATTTTCTGCTGAATTATCGCCCGTATAAGGTAAACGCTGTGCCCCTAACCAATTCCAAGTAGCATCAAATTTCCAATAACTGCCGTTATGTTCATGCGTTGAAAATTCTAAATTAGCAAACAAACGGTGTTTTGCCTGTAAAGGTCGCTCTAAGGTTTTGTCGCCGTACGTTGTTTCAATATCGTAATATTTATATGCGGCTCTTAAATTTAAGTGTTTAATAATGTTGTAATTTAATTCGGCTTGAAAAGAATTCGCATACGATTTTCCATCCAAGTTGTAAAAGTTCACACTTCGTGCCGATTGATCTAAATCTACTACAATTTGATTTTGGAAATCGGTTCTGTAAAAATCAAGCGTTAAACTAGCATTTTTTCCTAAAAAAGTAAAATCTTGAGTAACACTTAAACCATAATTCCAAGCAATTTCAGGATCCATTCCGTAGGCTTTTCCACCTTCGTTCAAAATATTAAACTGTCGGTTACTTGCAAATAAATATTGATTTTCAGCAAAAATATTCGCCAACCTTTTTCCACGACCTGCCGATACACGAAGGGTTGTTTTTTCCCCTGGGTTGTAACGCACATGCATACGTGGCGTTACAAAAGTTCCTAATCGGTTAGAATTATCAATTCGTCCACCTAAAATCAAGGCTAAATTATCGGTATTATCGTACGTATATTCAAAAAACGCTCCGTAGCTTGTATCGGTTCTATCGTAATTTCTATTGCCGTAATTTGCTACGAATTCCGAATAATCATCGTACATAAAACTTGCTCCGGTTGAGAATTTATGCAGCGTATTATTGATAATAGAGCTATATAAAAAGTTTGAATAGATACTTCGTTGTGTAATATCAAACTGGTTCAACCCAAAATACGAATTTTGTTTATGATAGCTGAACGAGTTTTGCCAACCAAAGCTTTTATAAGGCTGATCTGGAAACACATAACCTATTTTTGAACTCGCGTCAAACTTATCGGTATTTAATTCTGATCCCCATTTATCTGTAGTTAATTTATGGATGTTTTTATCAAAATCGATCTCGCCTGTTTGTTTTTCGTCTTTCATATATCGAGCAGATAAAAAAGCAATCCAGCCTTTTTCTAAATTTTGATATTGCCAACGATTCATAATATTGATCTGACTTCCCAACGGATTATCTAAAAATCCATCGTGATTCATATCGTTCTTTTTAACGCGAGAATTTCCGTGAACAAATAAGGAAGAACTCCATTTATCAGAAATTTTCTCGTTAAAATGCGCATTTAACTCCATACGGGCATCGGTAGATCCATATAAATTCAAATAAAACGGAATATCGTTTGCAGGTTTGATCAATTCTGTATTTATCTGTCCCGAAATACTTTCAAAACCATTCACAACACTTCCCGCACCTTTTGTAACCTGAATACTTTCTACCCAAGTTCCCGGTGTAAACGATAATCCGTAAGCTTGTGATGCACCACGAACACTCGGAATATTTTCTTCGGCAATTAAAATATACGGACTTGTTAAACCCAACATTTTAATTTGTTTGGAGCCGGAAATGGCATCAGAAAAATTCACATCGATTGATGGATTGGTTTCAAAAGATTCGGCCAAATTACAACAAGCCGCTTTTAGCAATTCGCCACTGTTCATGGTTTGCGAATTGGTAATACCGTTGCCGCGCTGGGTATTTTTCTTGTTTATATTTACAACCAATTCGTTTAAACTGGCTTCAGACTGAATTTTAAAGGTATAAAACTGGTCCTTATCTGTTAATTCGGTTTCAAAAACCTGATAACCTTCGGCGTAAATATATATGACAGATGGCTGGTTCAAAGTAACTTCGAACATTCCGAATTTATCTGTAGTAGCAACCACACTATCATTTACCATAATAGTTGCTTTTTCTACAGATGTATTGTAAGTATCTAAAACTTTACCCCTGTAAGTATCTTGGGCATAAATATTGTGTACGCCGAATGCACACAATAGCATTAAAATATATTTCATGAATTTGCATAATTAATTAAACATTCTTTTGGTAAGAAATGTGTAATTATGCGTACAGCAAATACTGGTTGTAGAGTTTGTATAAAGGCGGAGCATTACTTTCGCAACGAAAAGTAACGTTTATTTTTTTTGGCAGACTGTTTTTAGAAATAACAAGCGGCTGAAATTTATAAACAACAGGCGTAATAAAATCTGCAAACTGCTGTGTGCTAAAAACTTTTATAACAACATCATCGGTTTTCTGTTTAATTGTTTCGTTTTTACAGCAATCTTTCTTAGAAGTTTCGTTTTTTTCTTTACAACATGCTTTTTTGTGTGAGTCTTCTGCACAATTTATAGATGCCGCATAACCTAATTCAATTTTTTCTATTGCATTGCCACAATAATGAATATTTACAGCCAGCCCTAAATTTGAAAAAAGTAAGGCTGCTATTAATAAGACATTATATACATAGCGTTGAAACATTAAATTAATTACGTTTTTATTTTTTGTAAATTTACTAAAAAAAGAATATGCAAAAAGAACAATTAAAGATTTCTTTAACAGAAATCATAAAATCAGACAAAACCATTAACGAACGTTTTCAAGAAATTTGTAATCTTTTACGTTTAAATGTACCGCATTACGACTGGGTTGGTTTTTATTTTGCCGATAGCAATAACAAAGAATTACATTTGGGACCATTTGCAGGTTTACCAACCGAACATACTACCATACAATTTGGAAAAGGAATTTGCGGACAGGTTGCCGAAAGCAATGAAACTTTTTTGGTATCTGATGTAAATAGTGAAGACAATTACATTTCGTGCAACATCAATGTAAAGTCAGAAATTGTGGTACCAATCATTGTAAATGATATCAATATAGGTCAAATAGACATTGATTCAAACACCCTAAATGCGTTTACAACTGATGACAAAGAATTATTAGAATGGCTTACTAATGAAATTGCAGAAATGTATAAAAGTTAATTTATATATTTGCAAAAAATAAATTAGAAACACCATGAAAAAACACTTTAGTAAATTTTTTATTTTATCACTTTTAGCTACAACGACATCTTTTACATCGTGCCATTCTGACAACGAATCGAATGTTTTAGATTCTTCTGAAGAACTCAATAAGCAAAACAACGCCTTTTTAAAAGAATATCCGGCAAAAGTTAACGGAACATGGAAAGTTAATAAAATGATCATTTTAGATCAATACAAATCAAATGTAGACACTATTTTATATAATGTAGGAAACATTGAAATTAATGCTGTTGACAATACCCATCCTCAAGAACCAAGAATCAATATGATTTTAAAAGGTAATTTTCATATTAATAATGAAATAATCCCTTTTCAATCATCTCGATTACTTCCTTTTGCCGTTTACAATCACACTGTTGGTTTAATTGAACATTTTCCTCAACCTTCAATCCCAGATCAGCTACCTGAAGAACATCATTTCTTATATGGCTATTTTTTTCAAGACAATTACAAAATGACGTTAAGCGAAGACAGGAAAACATGGACATGGAAAGGATTAAATCGTTCAGCAAAAGAAATCGTTTTAACTAAAATCGACTAATTTAATATTTAAGAATTAAAATTGTAAGATTAAAAAAAAGATGTACATTTGCATCGAATTTTTTAATTCAAACATACATAACAATCATTTAAATAATATTAGCATGTATTTAACTAAAGAAGTTAAAGAAGAAATCTTCGCTAAACACGGAGGTGCTGCAGCGAACACAGGTTCAGCAGAAGGACAAATTGCATTATTCACATTCAGAATTTCGCATTTAACAGAGCACTTAAAAAAGAATCGTCACGATTATAATACAGAGCGTTCATTAGTTCTTTTAGTAGGTAAAAGAAGAAGTCTTTTAGATTACTTAAAGAAAAAAGATATCAACAGATATCGTGAAATCATCAAGGAATTGGGTATTAGAAAATAATCCATTTTACAACGAGGTGTGCGCATGCGCGCCTCTTTTTTTATTTATATTTTAAGCATAAAAGCTTGGTTTTTCATTGGGTTTTACAACAACTACACACAACACAACAACACACCCCTTTGTTTAATTAAGAATTAAAAATTTATGATTCCTAAAGTAACCCAAGAAATTATCGATTTAGGCGATGGCAGAACCATCTCTATCGAAACAGGCAAATTAGCAAAACAAGCAGACGGATCTGTTGTAGTACGTTCAGGAAACTGTATGATTTTAGCAACAGCTGTATCTGCAAAAACAGCAAATCCAGGTATCGATTTTTTACCATTAACAGTAGATTATCGTGAAAAATTCTCTGCAGCGGGGCGTTTTCCAGGTGGATTCTTTAAAAGAGAAGCACGCCCAAGCGATCAAGAAATTTTAACCATGCGCTTGGTTGACCGTTGCTTACGTCCACTTTTTCCAGACGATTATCATGCTGAAACACAAATCATGCTTCAATTAATGTCGTTTGATGAAAATGTAATGCCTGATGCAATGGCTGGTTTAGCTGCATCTGCTGCATTAGCTGTTTCAGACATTCCTTTTTACAACTTAATTTCAGAAGTACGCGTAGGTCGTGTAAACGGTCAGTTAATCATCAATCCAAGCAAACAACAATTAGAAGAATCTGACATTGATATGATGATCGGAGCTTCTAAAGATTCGGTTTGTATGGTAGAAGGTGAAATGAAAGAAATTTCTGAAGCCGAAATGATCGAAGCAATTAAATTTGCACACGAAGCGATTAAAGCTCAAATTGAAGCACAAGAAAAAATGCGTGCCGCATTAAATTTAGGTTACAGAACATACGAACCTGAAGAAACAGACGATACCATTAAAGCTGAAGTACATACTTTTGCTTACGATAAAATTTATGCCATTGCTGCCGAAGCAAGTGCAAAACACGAACGCAGCGAAAAATTCGCTTTGGTTAAAGAAGAATTATTAGCTAGTTTTTCTGAAGAAGCTTTAGAAGAGAAAAAAGAATTAATTTCTAAATACTTTTCTAAAACACAAAAAGAAGCAGTTCGTAACTTGGTTTTAGATCAAGGTTTACGTTTAGACGGTCGTAAAACTACTGAAATTCGTAACATTTGGAGCGAAGTTAACTATTTGCCATCAGCACACGGTTCATCAGTGTTTACACGTGGTGAAACTCAAGCTTTAGCAACCGTTACTTTAGGTACATCTCGCGAAGCCAACGTTATTGATTTACCAAGCGAACAAGGCGAAGAGCGTTTTTACTTACATTACAACTTCCCTCCGTTCTCAACAGGTGAAGCAAAACCATTACGTGGCGTTTCTCGTCGTGAAGTTGGTCACGGGAACTTGGCGCAACGCGCATTGAAAAACATGATTCCTGCCGATTGTCCGTACACAATCCGTTTAGTATCTGATGTGTTAGAATCGAACGGATCATCTTCTATGGCAACGGTTTGCGCTGGTACTTTAGCTTTGATGGATGCAGGTATTCAAATTGAAAAGCCGGTATCTGGTATCGCCATGGGATTAATCACAGACGGAACACGTTTCGCTGTTTTATCTGACATTTTAGGTGACGAAGATCATTTAGGTGATATGGATTTTAAAGTTACAGGTACTGCAGACGGTATTACAGCTTGCCAGATGGATATCAAAATTGACGGATTACGTTACGATATCATGGAACAAGCTTTAAAACAAGCACATGAAGGTCGTTTACATATTTTAGGTAAAATAACCGAAACTATTGCTACACCTAATACCGATGTAAAAGTACACGCTCCTAAAATTATTACAAGAACCATTCCTGGTGCATTTATTGGTGCGTTGATTGGTCCGGGTGGTAAAGTAATTCAAGAATTACAAAAAGCTACAGGTACTACTATTGTTATCAACGAAGTGGACGAGCAAGGTATTGTTGAAATTTTAGGTACAGATCCTGCAGGAATTGAAGCAGTATTAGCTAAAATTGATTCAATTACGTTTAAACCAACTATGGGAGAAACTTATGAGGTTAAAGTAATTAAAATGTTAGATTTTGGTGCTGTGGTAGAATACACGGCTGCTCCTGGAAACGAAGTTTTATTACACGTATCTGAATTAGCTTGGGAACGTACCGAAAATGTTTCTGATGTAGTAAAATTAGGTGATATATTCCAAGTTAAACACCTTGGTTTAGACCCTAAAACTAGAAAAGAAAAAGTTTCTAAAAAAGCACTTTTACCACGCCCTCCTAAACCAGAAGGAAAACCTGAAAACAAAGGAGAAGGTAAATCTGAAAACAGAGAAGGTAAGCCACAAAACAGAAACAACGAAAACAAACCTTCTAACGATAAAAAAGAAGAATAATTAGTTTTTGTTAATTATACATTAAACCGATGAGCAATCCTCATCGGTTTTTTTATTTTTGATAAAATCTATTTTATGAAAAACATTTTACTTATTTTAATTACTGTATTTTCGGTTACTGTACAAGCACAGGTTACCATTCAGGTTTTGGACGAAGAATCAAAAGAAAACATTGAATTCGCAAGCATCTTACTGCCCGATTACAAAAAGAGTTTTGTTACCGATGAAAAAGGGATATTTGCTATAGATACCGATCAATACAAACTTCCTTTAAAAGTTTTGATCGAACAATTCGGTTTTGAATCAAAAGAAATCATTCTACAAAACAACACTAAGCTTTACAATATCTATTTAGATCCTTCGTCAGAATTGTTGCGCGAAATTATCATTCCTCCTAAAAATGCAAAAATTAAAGAACGTACTTATGGTAGAACAAATGAAGGTTCGGGTAAGATAAGTGGGCAATTTCAAAGTTATGATGAGGAAAATAAAGATACGGGATTAAGATTCGGTATGATTTTAAACACTAATAATAAACTAAAAAAAATCAAAACAGTTCATTGGTATATAACAGGTGCTGATTTTAAAAAGGCAGTCTACAGCATAGAATTCTATGAAGTTGAAAACGGAAAACCTACAAAACGAATTCCTCATGAGGATATTCGATTTACTATTACGAACAATACAATCGGCTGGAATATAATAAATGTAGATGATTTGGATATTTATATCGATGGAACTAAAAAAATTGCAGCCATTATAAAAACACTAAAGGTGGAACTAAAAAGTAATACCGAAAAAAACTATTTAAAAACCAATGTAGGCTTTGCGACTGCAAATGCAATTGTTTTCAAAGATTCAGAATTTGAAGATTGGCAAAAAATCCCGATGAATTACCCTTTTTACATCACCGTAGATTCATATGAATAAAAACTTTTCCATTTTTTTGTAACCTTTTGTAACATGCTGCGTATAACTAAAGCAACAACTAAGGAAGGGGTTATTTAAAACATGAGACAACTTAAAATTACCAAACAGGTAACCAATCGTGAAACGGCATCGTTAGACAAATATTTACAAGAAATTGGTAAAGTAGACTTAATTACTGCCGACGAAGAAGTAGAATTAGCACAACGTATTAAAGCGGGCGATCAGCGCGCATTAGAGAAATTAACAAAAGCTAATTTACGTTTCGTAGTATCGGTAGCAAAACAATACCAAAATCAAGGTTTAACATTACCCGATTTAATTAACGAAGGAAACTTGGGATTAATTAAAGCCGCACAACGTTTTGATGAAACACGTGGTTTTAAATTTATTTCGTACGCCGTTTGGTGGATCCGTCAATCAATCTTATCAGCTTTAGCAGAACAATCACGTATCGTACGTTTACCATTAAATAAAATTGGTTCTATCAACAAAATCAACAAAATGTATGCGTTGTTAGAACAATCGAACGAACGTCCGCCATCGGCAGAAGAAATCGCTAAAGAATTAGACATGACGGTAAACGACGTTAAAGAATCGATGAAAAATTCGGGACGTCACTTATCAATGGATGCGCCTTTGGTTGAAGGAGAAGATTCAAACCTTTACGACGTATTGCGTTCTGGCGAATCTCCAAACCCTGATCGTACCTTAATTCACGAATCATTGCGTACAGAAATTGAACGTGCTTTAGAAACATTAACGCCACGCGAGGCTGATGTGGTTCGTTTATACTTTGGTTTAGGCGATCAGCACCCAATGACGCTGGAAGAAATCGGAGAAACATTTGACTTAACCCGCGAACGTGTTCGTCAAATCAAAGAAAAAGCCATTCGCAGATTAAAACACACTTCAAGAAGCAAAATCTTAAAAACATATTTGGGATAACCGCTTTTTGCCAGGTCGATCAAAGTCGAGACCTCATCAAAATACAGTAGTAGAAACTTCTTAGCTTTGAACTTGCCGAAAGGTCCGAAGTGAGGTTGAGAAATAATTTTATAAAAACCCGTTAAATAATTTTAACGGGTTTTCTATTTTTGTGTAACAAATCGTATTCTTTCATACTAACCTTATAAGAAAACCGCACGCGTTGAAGGCAACTGAAAAAGAGTTTTTAAATCTGATGCAAAAACACAAGGGAATTTTATATAAAATTTCCAGGATGTATTTTGACCATTTAGAAGATCAGGAAGATTTGATTCAGGAAATGACTTACCAATTATGGAAATCGTACGATAACTTTAAAGGTGGCAGCCAGTTTTCTACATGGATGTATCGTGTTTGCTTAAATACCGCTTTAACTTTCTTTAAAAAAGAAGATAAAAAGCAAGACAAATACGAGCTGCACGAAAACTTTGACCGTATTGACGACGACAGCAACTACCAGAAAGAAGAGCAACTCAAATATTTTTACGATGCCGTACAAGAGTTAAACAAAGTAGAAAAAGCACTTATTTTTTTGTTTTTAGAAGGAATGAACCATAAAGAAATTTCTGAAAACCTTGGTATCAGCGAAGTCAATGCACGTGTGAAGTTAAACAGAACAAAAGAAAAATTACAAACCATCATAAAAAAGAACGGATATGAATTTTGATGAGTTACAAAAACAATGGAACAAACAACCTGAAAAGGACATAAACATAAAACCAGAATACCTGACCAAAACCAAATCGCTTGCCGATAAAATGATTAAAAGTTTTCGCCGGGAATCTATTATTTGGTTAATAAGTATCGTGTTTTTAATCATTGTACCTTTTATCGAGATTTATCAAATCGAAGGAGTTATAAGCTTAATTTACTATTTTTTGCTGTTTCAGTTTATCATTTTCGGACTGTATTATTACCGCAGATTTTACACCATTAGTAAAATGATAAAACAACCCAACACGTTTAACAGCCGCGAAAGTATTATTCGTTTGTATTATGAATTTCATTTTGCTATAGAAACCTATCGCTCTGCCATTTACATATTGTTACCCACGTCAATTGCTTTGTTTGTAATTACTTCGGGTAAAGATCGTACAGCTGAAATTGTTAATAAATTCTATCATTTTAGTCACACCTTAGAAAACGAACCAGGGTTCATTTATTCCATATTGATTATAGGTGTGCTATCGGTTATTCTTTTAATTTTACTTTCGGAATGGATGATAAAAAAATTCTACGGCCGCTATTTAAAACAATTAAAAGAGCTTATGGATGAGTTTGAAGATTAATATTCTTTTAAAAAAAACGTACTGAAATTTATTTTTTATAAAATTAACCTGCAAAAACTTTGAAAACAGAATAAAAAGTTTATCTTTGGCTATTATTAATTTATTTTATCAATTACAATGAGAACAGGTACAGTAAAGTTCTTCAATGAATCAAAAGGATTTGGTTTTATTACAGACGAAACAACAGGACAAGACATTTTCGTTCACATCTCTGGACTTAAGTCAAGAGAATTAAAAGATGGAGATGTAGTTAACTACGTTGAATCTGACGGAAAAAAAGGAAAAATCGCAACTGACGTTGTTGTTTTATAATATACGTTAGTTAACAACATATATTTAGTTCCACAAAAGTCGTTACTTTACAGTAACGATTTTTTTTATTTAAATATTTTTCAATTGAAGGAAAATACTTTACCTATTTAAAACCATTATAAATTAAACTTCAATCCTTTATAAAGCATAAGATTTAAAACGATACTTTTTTTAATACGCTTGTAAAATTCTATATTTGGAAATTCATTTAAAAGTAAACGTAAAATTATGCAATCTACACAAATAGATTTAATCCCAATACTTATGCAGCTTGGGCTGGCAGCGGGTTTTGTATTTGCAACAATTTTAGTATCCGGATTTCTTGGTCCAAAAAAAGCATCTCAAAACAAAGATGTAAACTTTGAGTGTGGTATCGAATCGTTTGGTAACGCCCGTGTGCCATTTAACGTTCGTTATTTCTTAGTTGCCATTTTATTTGTTTTGTTTGATGTAGAGGTAATCTTCATGTATCCATGGGCCGTAAATTTCCTTGAATTAGGCTGGGAAGGATTAGCAAAAATGGGCATTTTTATGTTTTTATTGATCGTAGGATTATTGTACGAATTCAAGAAAAAAGGATTAGAGTTTGAATAAACGATTAAGTATTATGAGTGATTCATCTAAAATAAAACAAGTTCCTGCGCCCGAAGGTTTTTCTGGTGAAGGATTTTTTGCAACAAAATTAAGCGAAGTGGTGGGGTTGGCGCGTGCTAACTCTATGTGGCCTTTGCCTTTTGCTACGTCTTGTTGCGGTATTGAATACATGGCTACCATGGCAGCAACTTACGATATTGGTCGATTTGGATCAGAGCGTATGAGTTTCTCGCCACGCCAAGCAGATATGCTTTTGGTAATGGGAACCATCGCTAAAAAAATGGCTCCAATTTTACGTCAGGTGTACGAACAAATGGCAGAACCTAAATGGGTTATTGCTGTGGGTGCCTGTGCAAGTACTGGTGGTGTTTTTGATACCTATTCGGTTTTACAAGGAATTGATAAAGTAATTCCGGTTGATGTATATGTACCAGGATGCCCACCAAGACCTGAACAAATTTTAGACGGAATTTTAGAGCTGCAAAACATCGTTAAAAACGAATCGGTTCGCCGTAGAAGCAGCGATGAATATAAAGATTTATTAAACTCATACAACATCAAATAACATGAGCTTAACAAACGAAATCATTCAGCAAACATTAAGTCAAAAGTTTACACCAAAGGTAGAGAACTTTCATATCCTACACGATATGTTGGCTTTTGAAGTTAAGAAAGACGCATCGTTCGAAGTGATTAAATTCTTAAAAGAAGATCCTTCAATGAACTTTAATTTTTTAACTGATGTTTGCGGGGTTCATTACCCTGATTACGAGGAAGACCGCCAGTTTTGCGTGGTATATCACTTACACAATTGGTTTGATAATGTAAGAATTCGAGTTAAGGTGTTCTTACCAGCATCGAATCCTGAAGTAGAAAGTATTGTTCCACTATATGCCGGAGCAAACTGGCAAGAACGCGAAACCTACGATTTTTACGGAATCACTTTTAAAAATCATCCGCAGTTAAAACGTATTTTAAATATGGATGAAATGGAATCGTTTCCGTTGAGAAAAGAATTTCCTTTAGAAGATCAAGGCAGAACAGATAAAGACGACCGTTTCTTTGGTAGAACAGGTCCTAATTGTTAAAAAGAATACTATGTCAGATTTATTATTAGTGCCCGAAAAACGATTTGAAAAACAAATCAAGGCAACAAGAGAAAAAGATGGTGTAGAATTATCTATATTAAATCTAGGTCCCACACACCCTGCAACCCACGGTATTTTCCAGAACATCCTTTTAATGGACGGAGAAAAAATCATCGATGGCGAAGGAACCGTTGGATACATTCACCGTGCATTTGAGAAAATTGCCGAAAACCGACCGTTTTATCAAATCAACGTATTAACCGATCGTTTAAACTACTGCTCATCTCCTATCAACAATACCGGTTGGTGGATGACGGTAGAAAAAATGTTGGGTATCGAAATTCCTAAACGCGTACAATATATGCGCGTTATTATTATGGAATTAGCGCGTATTGCCGATCATATTATTTGTAGTTCGGTTATGGGTGTTGATACTGGCGCGTTAACAGGTTTCCTTTACGTGATGCAATACCGTGAGAAAATTTACGAAATCTACGAAGAAATTTGTGGTGCTCGTTTAACAACAAACATGGGGCGTATTGGAGGTTTTGAACGTGAATGGAGCGAAACAGCTTGGAGAAAAATCGATGAATTTTTAGCAGAATTCCCAGCGGTTTGGACAGAGTTTGAAAACATGCTTTCAAGAAACAGAATCTTTATGGATCGTACTATTGGCGCGGGAGCAATTGATGCTGAAAAGGCAATGAGTTATGGATTTACAGGTCCAAATTTACGTGCTGCTGGTGTTGATTATGATATTCGTGTGGCAAGTCCGTATTGTTCTTATGAAGATTTTGAATTCGATATTCCTGTTGGTCAAAACGGCGATTGTTACGATCGTTTTTGTGTTCGTAATGCAGAAGTTTGGGAAAGTATGAAAATCATCCGTCAAGCATTAGAAAAAATGCCGGCAGAAGGTGGTTATCATGCCGATGTTCCCGAATATTATCTTCCTCCAAAAGAAGAAGTTTACAACAATATGGAGGCGTTAATTTACCACTTTAAAATTGTCATGGGTGAAATTCCTGTTCCAAATACCGAAGTGTATCATTCTGTAGAAGGCGGTAACGGCGAATTAGGTTTCTACTTAATTACCAACGGCAGCCGCGTTCCTTATCGTTTACATTTCCGCAGACCGTGTTTTATTTATTACCAAGCATATAACGAAATTGTAAAAGGTCGCAGTTTATCTGATGCCATTATTACCTTATCGAGTATGAACGTTATTGCAGGAGAATTAGATTGCTAACTTATGGAAACAGTACAAAATAAAATATATCATCAAGACATTAACATGACACCTGCCTTAATGGCTCGTGTGCAAGAGTTGATTAGTCATTATCCAGAAGGAAAACAAAAATCGGCCCTTTTACCTGTTTTGCACGAATTACAAGATGCGCACGACAATTGGTTAAGTGTTGAATTACAAAATAAAGCAGCCGAATTATTAAACATAACTCCGATTGAAGTTTACGAAGTGGTTACCTTTTACACCATGTTCAACCAAAAACCTGTTGGAAAGTATATGTTAGAATTCTGCGTAACGTCTTGTTGTGCCATTAATAAAGCCGAAGATGTCATGGATTATACCTGCGAAAAATTAGGTGTAAAACCAGGTCAGGTTACAGCAGACGGATTATTTTCTGTAGTTGGTGTACAGTGTTTAGGTGCTTGCGGATACGCGCCCATGTTACAATTAGGCGATTTTTATCACGAGCATTTAACAACAGCAAAAGTAGATCAATTAATCAACGATTGTAAAGAAGGAAAAATAACCTTACACGATAAATAATACCATGGGACAAAAAATATTATTTGAAAAAATCCATATTCCGGGTATCAAAACATACGATGTTTATCGCGAAAATGGTGGTTATGCTTCAGTAGAAAAAGCCTTAAAAATGGATCCGGATGCCATTACCGAAGAAGTAAAAACTTCGGGTTTACGTGGTCGTGGTGGTGCTGGTTTCCCGGTAGGTTTAAAATGGAGCTTTATCGATAAAAAATCAGGAAATCCACGTCATTTGGTTTGTAATGCCGATGAATCTGAACCTGGTACGTTTAAAGACCGTTATTTAATGGAACACATTCCGCATTTATTGATTGAAGGTATGATTGCATCGTCTTTCGCTTTAGGTGCTAATTTATCATACATCTACATTCGTGGCGAATACATGTGGGTTTTTAAAACGTTGGAACGCGCTATTAAAGAAGCTTACGCTGCCGGATGGTTAGGTAAAAACATCAAAGGTTCGGGTTACGATTTAGACCTTCACGTTCATTGTGGTGGTGGTGCGTATATCTGTGGTGAAGAAACCGCTTTGATTGAATCTTTAGAAGGTAAACGTGGAAATCCGCGTATCAAGCCACCTTTCCCTGCTGTTAAAGGTTTATGGCAAAACCCTACTGTTGTAAATAACGTAGAATCGATTGCTTCTATTCCTTGGATCATTATGAATTCGGGCGAAGATTATTCTAAAATTGGATTAGGACGATCTACCGGAACAAAATTATTCTCTGTTTCGGGTCACGTTAAAAAACCGGGAGTTTATGAAATTGAAATGGGAATGACCGTTGATGAATTCATGAATTCTGATGAATATTGTGGTGGAATGATTGATGATCGCCCGTTAAAAGGATTGATTCCCGGAGGTTCATCAGTGCCAATCTTACCAAATCATTTAATCTTTAAAACAGCAAACGGCGAAGACCGATTGATGACGTATGAGTCGTTATCAGACGGCGGTTTTGCTACAGGTTCTTCATTAGGTTCAGGTGGATTTATCGTTTATAATGATACTGCTTGTATCGTTCGAAATACCTGGAATTTCTCTCGTTTCTATCACCATGAAAGTTGCGGACAATGTTCGCCTTGTCGTGAAGGAACGGGTTGGATGGAAAAAATATTGTGGAGAATAGAAAACGGTCAAGGTACCGAAGAAGATATCGACTTATTGTGGAGCATTCAGGCAAAAATCGAAGGAAATACCATTTGTCCGTTAGGTGATGCTGCTGCTTGGCCAGTTGCCGCTGCCATTCGTCACTTCAGAGATGAATTTGAATACCACGTTCGTTTTCCAGAGAAAATTAAAAACAGAGATCATTTTGTAAATGAGCCTTTTGAGAAAGTGAAACATTTGTTAAACACAGTAACAATATAATTTTGTTTAAGGTTTAAAGTTTAAGGTTCAAGTTGATAACCTTAAACGTTAAACATCAAACTTTAAACTACAAAACAATGAAAGTTACAATAGACGGATTTGAATTAGAAGTAGAACCAGGTACAACCGTACTACAAGCTGCACGTATGTTGGGTAGCGATGTAGCGCCACCTGCAATGTGCTACTATTCTAAACTAAAAGATACAGGAGGAAATTGCCGTGCTTGTTTGGTAGAAATATCAAAAGGTAGCGAAGCAGATCCTCGCCCAATGCCTAAAATGATGCCCTCGTGTAAAACGGGCGTTATGGACGGTATGGAAGTAAAAGTAAAAACGTCGGACAGAGCATTAGATGCACGTAAAGCGGTTACCGAGTTTTTATTAATCAACCACCCATTAGACTGCCCGGTTTGTGATCAGGCTGGTGAATGTGATTTACAAAATTTAGCTTTTAAACACGGATTGGAAAAAACGCGTTTTAAAGAAGAAAAAAGAACTTTTGAACCAGAAAATATCGGCGATAAAATTCAATTGCACATGAACCGTTGCATTTTGTGTTACCGTTGTGTACACACGGCAGAACAAGTTTGTGGCAGCAGAAATCACGGGGTTATGAATCGTGGCGATCACGCACAAATTTCGACCTATGTTGCTGCGTCTATCGATCACGAAATGTCGGGTAATATGATTGATGTTTGTCCGGTTGGTGCTTTGACCGATAAAACCTTCCGTTTCAAGTCGCGTGTTTGGTTTAACAAACCATTCAATGCACATAGAAACTGTGATAAATGTTGCGGAAAAACAACTTTATGGATGTTTGGTAACGAAATTCAACGTGTTACGGCTCGTAAAGATGAATTCCATGAAGTAGAAGAATTCATTTGTAATTCTTGTCGTTTCGATCATAAAGAAGTTTCTGATTGGGTTATTGAAGGACCAAGAAAATTCGAAAAATTCTCGGTTATCAATCAAAACAACTATACCCGTAAAATGGATAAAGTTGTTATAGATACAGAGAAACATATTTTGGAAGGTCGAGATCAAGACCGCAAAAAAATAAGTATGACAGAAGTTCCATATAAAACCGATAAAAACAGTTAATTATGGAAGAAGCAATCATTATAGAAAAAAGCGTAATCATTGTAGCTGTTTTTGCAATTACCATGTTGTTTGCCATGTACTGTACCTTGGCTGAACGTAAAATTGCCGCGTGGATACAAGACCGTAGAGGTCCAAACCGTGCAGGACCAGGCGGAATGTTACAACCTTTAGCCGATGGTTTAAAATTATTTGCTAAAGAAGAATTTATGCCAAACACACCTAATACGTTTTTGTTCGTATTTGGTCCGTTTATTTCAATGACTATGGCATTGATGACTTCAGCGGTTATTCCATGGGGTGATACGTTAGAAATTGGTGGCAGAAAAGTAGTTTTACAAGCTGCCGATATCAATGTAGCCATGCTCTACGTATTTGCTGTACTTTCTGTAAGTGTATACGGAATCATGATTGGTGGTTGGGCATCTAACAACAAATATTCGTTAATTAGTGCCATGCGTGTGGCATCTCAAATGATTTCTTATGAAATTGCGATGGGATTATCAATCGTTGCAATTTTGATGATGCACAGCTCTATGAGTTTGCGTGAAATTGCAGCAGGTCAGCCAGAAATGCATTGGAATATCTTTTATCAACCGTTAGGATTCTTTATTTTCCTAATATGTTCATTTGCAGAAACCAACAGAACACCTTTTGATTTGGCAGAATGTGAACAAGAATTGATTGGTGGTTACCACACCGAATATTCATCAATGCGTATGGGATTCTTCCTGTTTGCAGAATATGCGGCCATGTTTATCTCTTCTACCCTATTGGCGGTTCTTTATTTAGGAGCTTACAATTATCCAGGAATGACGTGGGCAGCCGAAAACTGGAGCGAAAACATTGCCAACATTATTGGTATCGCTGTATTATTCATTAAAATCTGTTTCTTTATTTTCTTGTATATGTGGGTTCGTTGGACTATTCCGCGTTTCCGTTACGATCAATTAATGAATTTAGGTTGGAAAACATTAATCCCTTTAGCTCTTTTAAACATTGTAGTTACTGCGGTGGTGTTATTATTAAATCGATAAAAAATAGAAATTATGTCTATTCAAAATACATCCTTATCAGGTAGAAAGAAGCAGGTTTCTAATAAAGAAATGACTTTAGGCGAGCGTTTATATATTGGCGCAATTGCCGGCGGTATGGCAACTACTTTTAAACACCTATTTAAAAAGAAAGTAACCATTAGTTATCCTGAAGAAACACGTCCGTTTAGCCCTGTTTATCGTGGTCAGCACATGTTAATGCGCGATGAAGAAGGCAGAGAACGTTGTACAGCTTGTGGTTTATGTGCCTTGTCGTGTCCTGCGGAAGCAATCACTATGAAGGCTGCAGAACGCAAACCCGAAGAGAAACATCTTTACAGAGAAGAAAAATATGCCGAAATCTACGAAATTAATATGTTGCGTTGCATTTACTGTGGTTTGTGCGAAGAAGCTTGCCCTAAACAAGCCATCTATCTAA